>NZ_CP030287.1:8620057-8881143 GCF_003287935.1 Streptomyces sp. ICC1 | reverse complement strand
TGCCGTCTTCTGCCTGACAAAAAAAACTACGTTTCTCAATTCTTGCTGTTCCTCCCGCCCCGGTCAACCACGCCTGCGTCTGCGTCCGCGCCCGCGCCCGCACTGGGTACGAGGCGCAGCCCGCGACGAGGGCGGGGGGCGCGCCCGCGCCCGCCGCCGAGGCCGGACGCCCAGCCCGCCGACGCACGGCCCTGGCGGTCCGGCCCCGGAGCCTGACGACAGAGACCCGCTGGCACCCGGAAACAGAGCGCCCGGACTCGGAGTGGCCCGGACTCGGAGTGGCCCGGAGGGGGACTGCCCCGGAGGGGAGTGGGCGGGGGTGTGGCGTTGACGTGTCGACGATGGAATCCTACTGTCAGGCATAGGATTCCTTCGACAGAGCGGGAGCGTGCAATGAGCGGCGGCAGCGAGCAGGCCAGGAAGACGGCGGAGGCGCTGGAGCACCTCACCGGCTTCGGCAACGAGCACAGCTCGGAGGCGGTGCCCGGCGCGCTCCCGATCGGCCGCAACTCACCCCAGCGCTCCCCCCTCGGGCTCTACGCGGAGCAGCTCAGCGGCAGCGCCTTCACCGAGCCGCGCTCCCACAACCGCCGCTCCTGGCTCTACCGGATCCGCCCCTCGGCCGCGCACCCGCCCTTCACCCGGACGGACAACGGCGCCCTGCGCACCGCGCCCTTCACCGAGGCCCCCGCGGACCCCAACCGGCTCCGCTGGAACCCGCTGCCCGACCCGGCCCCCGGCACCGACTTCCTGGCCGGCCTCTGGACCCTGGGCGGCAACGGCGACGCCGCCCAGCGCTCCGGCATGGCCATCCACCTCTACTCCGCCAACTCCCCTATGACCGACCGGGTGTTCAGCGACTCCGACGGCGAGCTGCTGATCGTCCCGGAGCGCGGCGGCCTGCTGCTGCGCACCGAGTTCGGCCTGCTCAGCGCCCGCCCCGGCGATGTGGCCCTGATCCCGCGCGGCGTGCGCTTCCGCGTCGAGCTGCAGGACGAGACCGCCCGCGGCTACGTCTGCGAGAACTACGGCCGCCCCTTCGAGCTCCCCGACCTGGGCCCGATCGGCGCCAACGGCCTGGCCGCCGCGCGCGACTTCCAGGCGCCCGTGGCCGCGTACGAGGACAGCGAGCGCCCGACCGAGGTGGTCAACAAGTTCTGCGGCAACCTCTGGACCGCCACCTACGACCACTCGCCGCTCGACGTGGTCGCCTGGCACGGCACGCACGTCCCGTACGTCTACGACATGCGCCGCTTCAACGTCCTGGGCTCCATCAGCTACGACCACCCCGACCCGTCGATCTTCACCGTGCTGACCTCGCCCTCCGACACCCCGGGCCTCGCCGGCGTGGACTTCGTGGTCTTCGCCCCGCGCTGGCTGGTCGGCGAGGACACCTTCCGCCCGCCGTACTTCCACCGGAACGTGATGAGCGAGTACATGGGCCTCATCGAGGGCGCCTACGACGCCAAGGCGGAGGGCTTCGTGCCCGGCGGCGGCTCCCTGCACAACATGATGTCCGCGCACGGCCCCGACCGGGAGACCTTCGACCGGGCCAGCGCCGCCGAGCTGAAGCCGCAGAAGATCGACGACGGCCTGGCCTTCATGTTCGAGACCCGCTGGCCGATCACCGCCACCGCCCAGGCTGCCGGCGCGGAGCACCTGCAGAGCGGGTACGACGACGTCTGGCAGGGGCTCCAGCGGCACTTCCGCGCCTAATATCACCAGCACGACGCGTGGCGCCGCCGCCCCGCCGCCCCGCGCCGCCCCGCTCGTCCGGCCGTCATCACCGGCCCCCCCGCGCGCGCCTCGCGGAGCCCCGCCCGGGCGACCGTGTGCCCGGCGACCAGCCACAGCAGCACCACCGGCGAGGCGGCGGTCGCCGCGACCAGCCCGTGGTTGAAGACCCGGTTGGTCCGGCGGTAGTTGCGCAGCTGGGCCCAGAGCAGGGCGGCCAGCGCGAGCAGGCCCGTGCCGATCGAGGCCAGCGGCACTGACTAGGTGTAGCGGACGTAGACGAGTATGAACAATAAGCATCGGGCTGTTGGCACTGTGGGTGTGAGGGTGTGTTGTTTTTGTGAATGGTACGGCGGCCGCCGAGGTCTACACGGGGTAGCTCGTCGGCAGCGTCAGATGTGTATAGGGGACAGCGGCGGGGCCGGCGGGGCCGGCGGGCTCCCCGAAGGCGGCGTCGGTCTGCGCGCGGGTGGGCATCGAGTCCTGCGCGCCGGGGCGTTGGACGGACAGTGCGGCGGCCGCCGAAGCCCAGCGCAGGGCTTCCGGTACGGGCCGGCCCTCGCCCAGTGCCACGGCGAGCGCGCCGACGAAGGTGTCCCCGGCGGCGGTGGTGTCCACGGCCCGCACGCGCGGGGCCGCGACCGTCAGCGGCTCGCCGCCGCGTGCGGCGTACAGGGATCCGGCCGCACCGAGGGTGACGACCACCTGCGGCACCAGGTCCAGCAGGGCCTCGGCGGCCCGGCGCGGGTCCGTGAGCCCGGTGAGGGCGGCCGCCTCGTGCTCGTTGGGGACCAACAGGTCGGTCGCGGCCAGGAGTTCGGCCGGCAGGTTCCCCCAGCTACCGCTGGGAGGTGCCCCCGGGGCCGGGGCCGGGGTGAGGATCGTGCGGACGCCGTGGGCGCGGGCGGCCAGCGCGCCGGCCAGCACGGCCTCCAGGGGCAGTTCGAGCTGGAGGAGGAGGGAGCCGGCGGCGCCGATGCGGGCGGCGTCGCCCGCCTCCAGGCCGGTGACGCGGGCGTTGGCGCCGGGGATGACGATGATGCTGTTGCCGCCCTCGTCGTCCACGGTGATGTGCGCGGTGCCGCTGGCGCCCTCGACGGTGCGCAGGGCCGAGGTCTCCACCCCGGCCGCCGCGAGCGCGGAGCGCAGCCGTACACCGAACTCGTCGGCCCCGACCGCGCCGATCATCACCACCTCCGCGCCCGCGCGGGCGGCGGCGACGGCCTGGTTGGCGCCCTTGCCGCCGGGGACCGTGCGGAAGGCGCGGCCGGTGACGGTCTCCCCGAGGCGGGGGGCCTTGGGGACGTAGGCGACGAGGTCCATGTTGGTACTGCCGAGCACGGCGATGGCCGTCATGAGCGTGCTGCCTCCTGTGCGGTGAGGTGGGCGAGGGTGTCGAAGCCGATGCCGTCGAAGCCGGCGACGCTGGTGGCGAGGCGGTTCTTCAGCGGGGCGGTCCACCGGTGCGGGATGTCCTCGGGCGCCCCGGCCAGGAGTCCGGCGAGGGCGCCGGCGGTGGCGCCGTTGGAATCGGTGTCCCAACCACCGGACACGGCGCGGCAGATGGAGTGGGTGAAGTCGCCGTCGGCGTGGGTGAGGGCGGCGGCGGTCAGGGCGGTGTTGGGGACGGCGTGGACCCAGTGGTAGTGGCCGTAGCGGGCGTGCAGCAGGTCCACGACCGTATCGAAGCCGGTGCCCCGCGCGGCCGCGGCCGCGGCCGTCCCGATCGCGAAGCGGACGGCCTCGGCCAGGCGCGAGCGGGGCGGTACGACGGCCAGCCCGGCCCGCAGCGCGCCGTGCACGTCGGCCCGGCCGGTGGCCGCGGCGGCGGTGGCGGCGGCGGTGAACAGGGCCGCGTAGACGCCGTTCCCGGTGTGGGTGAGGGCGGCGTCCCGGTGGGCCTGGGCCGCGGCGGCGGCCGGGTCGCCCGGGTTGGTCCAGCCGTGGACGTCGGCGCGGATGAGCGCGCCGATCCACTCGCGGAAGGGATTGTGGTGCGTGGCGGTGAGCGGCGGCTCCAGCCCCTGGAGCAGGTTGCGGTACGCGACGCGCTCGGCGGTGAAGGTGCGGCCGGCCGGGAGCTCGTCGAGCCAGAGCCGGCCGACGTCGGCGGTGGTGAACCGCTTGCCGTGGCGCTGGAGGAGGAGCAGGCCGAGGAGGGGGTAGTTGAGGTCGTCGTCCTCGGGGGCGCCGTCGATGTTCTCGGCGAGGGAGGTGGGGGCGGCCTTGGCCTCGGCGGTGACAGCGGCGGTGGCCGTGGTGGCGGTGGTGGTGGTTGCGGTGGTCGTGGTGTGGAGGGGGATGACCGCGTTGTTGCTGACGCGTTCGATGGTGGCGAGGTAGTCGTGGGGGAGGTGGCGGAGGTTCTGCTGGAGGGTGCTCGCCATGAGGCCTTCGGTGCGGACGGCACTGGCCCGGTCGTTGCGGCGGAAGAGGTGGGGGTCGGTCTCCTGGGTGTCGGCGTATTCGTCGGCGAGGCCGAGGTAGTGGAGGAGTTCGTGGGTGAGGGTGGCGTCGCTGTGGTGGGTGTCCCAGTGGAGTTGGTCGGCTCGGCCGGGGTTCGGATTCGCGGTGAGGGTGACGGCTTCGCCGTGGTCCGGGGCGTGGATGAATTCGGCGGTGATACGGAGTTGGTCGCCGCTTTCGGGCAGGCGGTAGCCGGAGTTGGTGTGCGTGTCGAGGATCTTCTGGGCCTGCTCCTGGTGCCGGGTGAGGTCGGTGGTGGTGAGACCGTCGGCGAGTTTGAAGGGGAGCGTGATGAAGAAGTGGCGGACCGTGCGGCCGTCGGCGAGCTGCTCACGCCGTACGTTGGTGCGGATGAGGGTGACGGACCCGTCGAGGTGACCGGGGCGGGGGTTCAACTGGCGGAGTTTCGGGTCGAAGCGCTCGGTGTGGACCGCGGCGGTCCTCGCTCCGTGGAAGGCGCGCAGTTCCCGCGCGGCGACGGCCCGGGTGACGAACTCGCCCCGCCGGCGCCCGCCCGGCGTGCCGGCGGCGGGCCGCGTGGAGTCCGGGCCCGCGTCGGGAGCTGCTGCCGTACGCGTGCCTCCACCACGGCGGTCCGTACGGTCCTGCCCGCGCGAACCGGGCTTCGGGCCGGCTGATCCCCCGTCCCTCGTACCGGACTTCGTCGACGGGCCCGGAGCCCCGTCGTCCGTGGAGACCGTCCCCGCGCCGGCCACCGCGACCCAGCCCGTGCGGGCCTGCCAGCGGACGTGGAGCGGCGTCGCGGTGGACGTGGAGGGCCCGAAGCGCGCGGTCGTCCCGTCGGGTCCGGTGACCTCCAGGGGGCGTGCGAGTTCATCCGCGTACAGGTTCAACAGGAAGGTCGCGGCGCCGTCGAGCGCGAAGGTGCCCGTGGTCGACCGGCTCGATCCGGGGGTCAGGGGCGGGTCGATGTAGTGGTCGAGGGTGTGGGCCATCGGGTGGACGCGGCCGGTGAAGAGGCGGGTGGACAGGTCCTCCACCGTCAGGCCGTGCTCTGCCGCTCGTGCGATCAGCGCGCGGGCGGCCGGGGTGGACCGGTGCTCCCCTTGAAGCTGACGGAGCATCCGCCGGATGTCGGGGTGGGTGTCGGGGCGGCGCCCCGGTACCGGCGGCGCGGGGGCGTCGGTAGCGGTGTCCCCGGCGGCCCGGGCGAGCGCCGTCGTGAGCGCTCCGAAGAAGGATTCCGGCCGAGCGGTCAGCACCTGGGGCGCGTCTTCGGCGAGGTAGGTCGCGGCCACCTCGTGGAAGGTGCGTTGGAGGACGCCCTCGTCCGTGGTGTACAGCAGGTTCATCGTGTGCAGCCGGGGCAGATGGCGCGACAGTCCGAACTCGACGGCGCCATCGGGTCGCGTGCCCTCGGTGGGCGACAGCGACAGCGTGCTCTGGAGGGCCATCGCCTCGAAGGCGTCGAGACCCGCGACGGTGTTGAGCGAGTCCGTACGGAGCAGTTCCCCGGAGTCGCGGAGGGCGGAGAGCTGGTCGTACTTCGCCGCCTTGGTGGCGGGACTCGGCTCGTGGAAGAGCCTCGTGTACGGGATGGGGTTGAGGTGGCTCTGCTGGATCTTGAGCAGGTGCCGGGGCACCGCGGCGTCGGAGGAGTCCTCCTTGAGCGCCGTCTGGCGACGGGACTTGAGCATGCTGAAGTAGAGACGGGACAGGTCGGTCTGCGTGGCGGCGTCGTTGATGTCGATGACGAACGCCGTGCCCCGCACCGAGGGGCGCAGGCTCTCGGCGGCGATCTCCAGGCGGGTGACCGGGGCCGGGGCGGCGGGGCTCGACGGAGCCTGGGCCTGCGGGGCCACCAGGCCGCCGAGGTCGAGGGCGCCGGAGTCCCGGCCGCCGGCCTCGTGCGCGCCGGCGCTGTAGGAGGCGGGGTCGGCGAAGGAGGGCTGCTGCGCGAAGGAGGGCTCGGAGAAGGACTGCTCCGGGAAGGACTGCTGCGGGTAGCCCGCGCCCTCGTAGGAGAGCGGGGCGGCGGCCGGGACCGGCTGCTGGTACCCGGGGATCCCCGGGTACTCGGCGTACGGCGCGTCCGCGTACGCGGCGGGCTCGGGGAAAGCGGGCTCGGGGAAGGCGGGCACCGGCGGGACGACCTGGGGGTCGCTCCACGCGCCCTGACTGCTGGGCATCAGCAGCAGTTCCTCGTCCTCGGGCTCGGCCTGGTCGTCCACGAGGTCCTGGAAGGCGTAGCCCCCGGTCGCGGGCGGGGACACGGGGACCGGGGCGGGGACGCCCGGCTGATCCACCATGCCCGTGCTGTCCGGGAAACCCTCGCCCGGAACCTGGCCGGTGTCAGTCATGCGTACCCCTCGCCCATCGGTGTTGCCTCTTCGACCGCCCGGCGCCCACGTGACCGTGCGAGCGGGATTGCCGTGCGGAGGTTTCGCCTCACGTACGACTGCACGACAACCAGTAAGTATTGTCCTGCCCGTTCGCCACCAGGGCGGCCATAACCGCCATGGTCCTCTGTGGACTACGCCACGTCTCGTGTGCTGCCGGTACCGCATGCCCGGTCGGTCGGGGGCAGTGCGACGATCGGCCAGCCTACCCCGGGCACGGGGCGGAGCGGCCCCGGGACCGTTTAGGTCCTGTCCGGGCGGCTGACGGGCCGTTCGGCGGCGAGGAGGAACACCACGGAGCGCTGTTGTTCGGTCCAGGTCCGGGTGTCCAGGCCCACGGACTGGAGCAGCGCGCACTCGACGGCGTACCCGCCCTCGGTCAGCGCGCGGCCGATGGCCTCCGCCTCGTCGCGCGTGGAAGCGTGGCTGACGATGCGTTCGGGGCGGCGGTCGACGACCGCAGCGACGACCTCGGCTCCCCCGCCGCCGACGCGGACGACATCGGGCTCGGGCAGGTCCTCCAGTACGTGCGGGGCGCGGCCGGCGATGATCTGGAGCTGTACGCCCCGGGCGCGGGCGGCCGCGGTGGTGCGTTCGCAGGCGCGCGGGTCGGCGTCGACGGCGATGACGGCGGCGCCGAGGGCGGCGGCGTCCACGGCGAGGGCTCCGGAGCCGGAGCCGATGTCCCAGACGAGGTCTCCGGTGCGCGGGCCCAGCCGGGCGAGCTGCGCGGCGCGCAGCTGTGCGGACTCCCCTTCTCCGACGTCGAACTGCGGGCGGGCCCAGCCGCGTCCGGCGCTCTGGGCCGCGCTCTGGCCCAGCAGCCACGCCGGGTCGGCGGCAGCGGCCTGGCCGCCGATGACGATCACCACGTTGGGGTCGCGCCAGCTGTGGTCGGCGGCCTTGTCCGAGGTGAGGACCGTCACCTGCTCCTTGTCGGTGCCGAGTTCCTCGCAGATGACGAAGGTGCGGTGGACTCCTTCGAGGAGGAGGGCCAGTTCGGCGGGGCCGGCGCCGGGCGAGGTGAGGACGGCGACCTTGGAGTGGGCGCGGCAGACGTTGACGGCGCGGCGCAGGGTGCGGGGGTGGGCGACGACGACCTGGGCGTCGTCCCAGGGCATCCCGGCGCGGGCGAAGGCCGCGGCGACGGCGGACACGGCGGGTACGACTTCCACTTCGAGGCCGTGTTCCGGGGCGCGCAGGGCGCGTACGACGCCGAAGAAGCCGGGGTCGCCGTCGGCGAAGACGACGGCGGTGCCGCGGTGGCCGGCGATCCGGGCTGCGGCGAGGCCGAGGCTGCCGAGCCGGACGCGTTCGGCGGCGGGCGGGACTTCGGGGAGTGCGAGGTGGTGGGCGGCGCCGGCCACCAGGGTGGCCGCGGAGAGCGCGGACCGGGCGGACGCGGTCAGGGGGGCCGCCTCTTATACACGACTCCGAGCGCACCGGCCTAGGCTGGAGGCCGTGGGTCGTCTTCTGCCTCATAGACAGCCGTGGTGGTCATGGCGATCTTCCAGCGCAGACTGTCCGGCAGCCGCATCGCGTCTCGCCGCTCAGCTCGTTCTCGTGGCCGGGCACGGGGCGGAGCCGGCCCTCGTGCCGGGGCATTTGTCGAGGGTGAGCTCGGACAGGTTCAGGCTTCCCGCGTCCGGGTCCCACTCGTCGCCGGACCTGTAGGTCTTGTTCGGATTCGCGGCCGGTTCGCTCTGTGCCCGGCGGCCGGCGGCCACCTCCACGTCCTCCTTGTCCCCCCCCCGCGCCCGGCCGCGGAACCCGGCGTGACCGGAGGCGTTCGCCGCGTGGGCGAGTGCCCCTACGCTCCCCGCACGGCCGACTCAGCCCCGGAATCCGTGGACCTCGACGACGTCATGGTCCTGATCCTGATCCCCATCCCCCGCGCGCATCGAATGCCCGCTCACCACGTGGAGGGAGCTGGGCCCGGGACGGCGGGTCCTCCCGGGGCCGAGCCGGGCCTGGTCGCGCGCGACGGGCGAGCCACTGCCCCTGGACGTCGTCCTCTTCCCGCACCGCAACACCGAGGCCTCGCGGCTGGCGGTTCGGGAGGGCCGGGTGGCCGTGGCCAACCCCTGGCCCGATTCCCCGGAGTACCGGGAATCCCAGACCGCCTTCCGGCCGCAGCAGTAGCCAGCTAGGCGGAGCCGGCTTCGTCCGGGTCGGGCCGCAGGGTGTCCATGGCGGCCGACAGGCGTTCCAGGACGCGGACCGTCTCGGCGAAGCCGTCTTCGCCCAGGGCCAGCGCGAGGCGGTCGGCCAGCGACGCGTGGCCCGGGCCGATCAGCGCGACGGCTTCGCGGCCGGCCTCGGTGGGACACAGCAGCTTCGCGCGGCGGTGGGCCGGATTCGGGACGTACTCGGCGAGGCCCTTGGCGGCCAGCAGGTCGGCGATGCGCTGCACGCTCTGCCGGGTGATGCCCATGGACCGGGCGATGCCGGCCACGGGGAGGGGTTCGCGGAGCACGGCTCCCAACACCTGCCACCAGGCGGCGGTCAGGCCCGCGGGCCGCGCCAACTCCTCCGAGACGGAGAGGAACTGGCCGTTGAGGCGGAACACGCCGAGTGCGGTCCGGCTCAACAGGTCCTGCCGGACCCGGACCCGGACCCGGGCCGAGTCGGGCCCGTCCTCGCCCCGGCCCTGATCCCCGTCCGCCCCCGCCGCGTGCTCAGGCATCGGTGCGTGCTCGGGCAACGCCGCGCGCTCAAGCATCGCCCGACTCCGCCGCCGCCATCAGGACCGGGTACGCGCTCTCGTCCGAGTCGTGGAACAGCCGGTACCAGGCGTCGAGCACGTCCGGCTCGTACACGCCGAGGCGGGCGAAGACCTCGCGGGCGAACGCCACCGGCTCCGTCGGGCCCGCCGTGATCAGGTCGCCGTCGGTGACCGCATCGGCCTCGACGTAGTGGGCGGAGCCCGAGTAGCCCGGCTGGCCGCCGAGGTAGAAGGGGGCCGCGCTGGTGTGCGTACGCCCGTCCAGGACGCCCGCGCGCGCCAGCCCGGCCGTGGCTCCGCAGATCGCCGCGACCGGTACGCCGGCCGCCAGGAACTCGGCCGCCTTCGCCGCGAAGGGGGCCAACTCGTCGCCGGTGTCCCACAGACCGGCGCCGGTCAGGATGAGGAGCGAGGAGTCCTCCGGGCGCAGGTCGGACAGCGCCAGATCGGGCTGGACGCGCAGGCCGCCCATGGTGGTGACGGGCTCCCCGGCGGCGAGGCCGACCGTACGGACCTCGTGGCCGCGCTGGGTGAGGTGCGCGGTGGTGTGGCCCGTCTCCCAGTCGGCGTAGGTGTCGTAGACCGCGACGTGGACCGTGCGGCCGGGCCGCGGCCCCCCGGTCTCGCTCGTCGTGGTGGTCTCGGTCGTCGTGGTCTCGGACTGGGTCTCGCTCATCGTGCTCGCCTCCGGTGCCGTTGCCGTACCTCGCTGGGCCAACTCTATGACAGTAGACTGCCATATCGACAGGATGCTGTCAATCAATCCCCGCGCTCCCACCCCATACCTGTCCCTTCTATACATCTGACGCTCCCGACGATCACTACCGATTCAGTCTCTTCCGCATCCTGGAGCTGACCCGGGCCTTCTTCGCGCTCCCGGAGGCCGACCGGCTGGCCGTGAGCAACCTGAACTCCCCGCACTTCCGCGGCTACACCCGCATCGGGCACGAGCTGACCGGCGGCGCCCCCGACTGGCCCGCCCCGCTGGACGTGGGCCCGGAGCCGCCCGCGCCCTGGTCGCAGGCACCCTCCTCACCCTGCTCCCCGCTTCCCCCGCGGCCGCGCACGAAGGACCGTACGACCCGGGATCCGCCCACCTCGCGCCGCACGTCGCCCCAGAACGGGTGCGCCGCGAGGTCAGCCCGGACGAGCGGCGCAACCTCGGCGAGGACCACGCGCAGGAGCACGCCCGCACCCGGCTCGCCCTGCGGGACGCCGCCGACTACCCCGACACCACCCGCAAGGCCCGCCTCAAGGCCCTCACCGCCTCACAGACCGAGGGCAACGCGGAGTTCAGGCCTGAGGTGTACGGAGCCTTCAAGGAGTACTTCGACTCCCCGGACTTCGCCGCGCACATCGCCCTGCTGCCCACCGGCAAGGTGCTGCTCTTCTCCTTCGAGCGGATCGAGACCAACCCCACGAAGGAACCCGCCCCGACCAACATCATCGGACCCTCGAACGCCGGCCGGGCCTTCCTCTGGGACCCGGCCAAGGGCACCGGGTCAGCCGCCTTCACCAAGGTCACCCCGCCGGTGGTCGACATGCCCGACGGCACCAACTCGCCGCGCCCCGCGCCGTTCTTCTGCTCCGGGCACTCCTTCCTGCCCAACGGCATGCTCGGCGTGTTCGGCGGCAACCTCGGCGCCAACGGCGGCAGCGGCGCCAAGCTCTCGCTCGTCTTCGACCCGTGGACCGAGACCTGGAGCCGCAACCAGGACATGGCCACCGGTCGCTGGTACCCCTCCGTGGTGACCGCGGCGGACGGCCGCCAGCTCATCATGTCCGGCCAGTCCGAGCTGGGCTGGGGCACGCCGACCTCCCTCGTGGAGCGCTTCCCCGCCCTGGGCCACCCCGTGCCCCGGGAGAAGAAGGACGTGCCCCGCGACCTCCCGATCGGCCCCTTCAAGGCGAAGGCCCCCTTCACCCGCGACTACCCGCACCTCTTCTCGCTCCGCGACGGCCTGGTCTACGGCCTCGGCCGGGTCCACGACGAGCAATGGGCCTTCGACCCCGTCGACGAGTCCCGCACCGACCTCCCGGCCCGCCCCGACGGCACCTCCCGGGTGTACGGGGGAGCCGTGCCGCTGCCCGGCGGGTACGAGGGCCCCAACTCGGCGCTGATCATCGGCGGCGACCGCAACGACCCGAACACGTACAAGCTGTCCGAGGGCCGCTGGACCGTCGAGAAGCCCCGGGCCTTCGGCCGCACCCAGGACAACACCCTGCTGATGCCGAACGGGACCCTGCTGACGGCGAGCGGCGGATACGACATCCGCGACTACGGCAACGGGGTCCTGAACCCCAACGCAGACCTGAAGTACCGCCAGTTCGAGCTGCGCGACGCGCAGGGCAACTGGAAGCTCGGGCCCGCCCAGCGGCTGCCCCGCGGCTACCACTCCAACGCCCTCGTGCTCCCCGACGGCCGTGTCATGGTCACCGGGGACGAGCTCCAGCAGCTCGCCAACGACGCCGACATCACGGACGAGATGAACGGCACCATCGAGATCTACGAGCCCGCCTACCTCCACCAGGGCGCCCGCCCCGTGCTCGACAAGGTGCCCGCCGGACCGCTCGGCCACAACACCCGCTTCGAGGTCACCACGAGCACGCCGGACCAGGTCAGGCGGGCCGTGCTGCTGGCGCCCACCACCGCCACGCACGCGGTCAACACCAGCCAGCGCCACCTGGAGCTGCGCGTCAAGCGGCGCGCGGGCAACGTCCTCACCCTCCAGGCCCCGCCGAACGCCGCCGCCCCGCCCGTGCTCGTGCTGGCCTGGGGCTCCTGCGAGGACCCCGGGGACGGTGTCGAGTGCGCGACCGCTCTCGTACCACTGGACTGCCGCCAACCCACCGGCCGGACGGTCGCGCACTCGAAACCGTCCCCGGGGTCCTCGCAGGGGCCCCAGGCCAGAACGGGCAAGACCGTGCCGCGGTCCCTCGTCGAGGCCTGTGCCCGCCACGGGCTGCCCCTGGTCGAGGTGCCGCCCGGGACCCCGTTCACGGCGGTCGGCCGGAGCGTCTGGCGGCTGATGGCCCGGGCCCGCCCCGCCGAGCTCCGCCGGGTCACCTAGGCCCAGCAGTCGCTGGCCGCGGCCTCCGCCCGCCCGGACCCCGTCCCGCCGGTCCTGCCCCGCCTGGCCGCCGCCCTGCGCGGCCTGGCCGGGCTGCTCCCCCGGGAGCCGCCCGCCCAGGCCAGCCATCCCCGATTGGCCTTTGCGGCCGCTTCCACCGTGTCCCTACGGTCGGCGGCATGCGCATCAGAATCGTGGACGCCTTCACCGACCGCCCCTTCGCCGGCAACCCCGCCGGAGTCCTGCTCCTCGACGGCGGCTTCCCCCCGGACGCCTGGCTCCAGCAGGTCGCCGCCGAGGTCAACCTCTCCGAGACCGCCTTCGCCCACCCCCTGCCGCCGGGCGGCGACGCGGACTGGGCGCTGCGCTGGTTCACGCCGACGGGCGAGGTCGACATGTGCGGCCACGCGACCCTCGCCACCGCGCACGTCCTCGCCACCAGCGGCCTCGCGAGCGGGCTGATCCGCTTCACCGCCCGGTGCGGCGTCCTCACCGCCGAGGCCGCGCAGGACGGGACGATCACCATGGACTTCCCCACGTCCTCCCTCACCGAGGTCGAGCCCGTCGCCGAGGTCGGGCAGGCCCTGGGAGCCAGGATGAAGTCCGTCCACGACACCTCCGCGCACATCGGCGACCTGGTCGTGGAGCTGGCGGACGAGCGGACCGTACGCGAGCTCGCGCCCGACCTGGCCGCCCTGCGCGGCTACGGCCGCCGGGGGATCATCGTCACCGCCCCCGCCGAGGACCCCTCCCGCGGCTACGACTTCGTCTCCCGCGGCTTCTTCCCGGCCCTCGGCATCGACGAGGACCCGGTCACGGGCAGCGCCCACACCGCGCTGGCCCCCTTCTGGGCCGCGCGCCTGGGCCGCACCGAGCTCGTCGGCCTCCAGGGCGGAGCCCGCACCGGGCTGGTCGCGGTCCGGCTCGCGGGCGACCGTACGCTGCTGACGGGCCGAGCCGTCACCGTCATCGACGGCGAACTGCTCACCGCACCCTGAGCGACCGCGCCGGGGCGTGCCCCGGCGCGCCCCTACGGGGTGGGCAGCCAGCCCACCTTGCCCGCGAGCAGGGCGTACCCGCCGAAGGCCACGATGTCGAGCAGCGCGTGCGCGACGACGAGCGGCCCGACCCGGCCCCAGCGCCGGTAGGCGAGGACGAAGACGACGCCCATCACCACGTTGCCGATGAACCCGCCGATGCCCTGGTAGAGGTGGTAAGAGCCGCGCAGCACGGAGCTGACCAGCAGCGCGGCCATCGGCGACCAGCCCAGCTGGTCGAGCCGGCGCAGCAGGTACGCCAGCACGATGACCTCCTCCACCACGGAGTTCTGCACCGCGGAGAGGATCAGTACGGGGAACTTCCACCACACGTCGGGCAGGTTCTCCGGCACCACCGTGAGGTTGAAGCCGGTCGCCCGGGCCCCCAGGTAGAAGGCCAGGCCGGCGCTGCCGATGCAGGCGGCGACGAGCGTGCCCCGGCCCAGGTCCGACCAGGGCCGGGTGCGGTCGAAGCCCAGTACCCGCAGTCCCGGCGCGCCCTCGCGGGTCAGCAGGTGCGCGACGAGCAGTACGGGGACGAGCGCGCTCGCGATGCCGAACAGCTGCCAGGCCAGGTCCAGCCACGGCCGGCCGGGCGCGTACGAGCCGTTGAGCGTGGCGGCCTGATCCTTGAGGCCGCCCGGCTTGGTCAGCGAGCCGATGAAGCTGATCAGCGCCGAGACTCCGCTCGCGCCCAGGGACAGCGCGAGCACGAGGAGCGTCTCGGAGCGCAAGGTCCCGCGCCCGTCCCGGCCCCCGCCGAGCTCTCCGATCACCGCTTCCGGCTCCGTGCGCACGCGTGCCTCCCGTCCCGCCGCCCACCGTGCCGTGTCACCGCGACGCGTCACCGGGGCAGTCCTCTGCGATCACCCCATACTGCCTCGTCGGCGGGGGCCCCGGCACCGCCCCCGTCGCCGGCCTCCGCGAGATCCGCGGACTGGTGGAACGCTTCGCCGCCACCGGCCCGCCCGTCGCCCTCTACATCGAGACGGGCCTCGACGCCAGGCTCCCCGCCGACGTCGCCGCCACCGCCCACCGCATCGTCCTCGAAGCCCTCACCAACATCGGCAAACACGCCGCCACCGCCACCGCCGTCCGCATCGGCCTGCGCACCGTCCCGGCCGGCCTGGAAGTCCGCATCGCCGACGACGGCGGCCGCCCCGCCAGACTCTCCGAGAACGCCCGCGGCGGCGGCTACGGCCTCGTCGGCATGGCCGAGCGCGCCGCAGCCCTCGGCGGCTCCCTCACCGCCGGCCCCGCCCCCGAAGGCGGCTGGCTCGTCACGGCGCTCCTGCCGCTGCACTAGGCCGTCCCGCCGGACGGCTCGGGCCGTCCCGCCGCTGCCCGGACGTGCGCCCGATCCCAGATCCATCCAGACCGCCCCGGACCGGGACACCGCGCGGCACCCGCCGTCTCACTGGCCGACTGGCCGAGGACCAACGCCCGTACGCCACGTATTCTCGGGAACCATGAACACCAGCGACATCGACGAGAACGTCACCGCCGAACTGGCCCGTCTGAGGGACAGCATCGACAACATCGACGCGGCCGTCGTGCACATGCTCGCCGAGCGCTTCAAGTGCACCCAGCAGGTCGGCCACCTCAAGGCCCGCCACCAGCTTCCCCCGGCCGACGCGGGCCGCGAGGCCAGCCAGATCGCCCGGCTCCGCGAACTCGCCGAGAACGCCAAACTCGACCCCGCCTTCGCGGAGAAGCTCCTCAACTTCATCATCGCCGAGGTCATCCGCCACCACGAGACCATCGCGGCCGGCGAGGAATAAGCCCCTGGGGCCCGGCGCCGCAATCCGGCAGCATGGGCCCCATGTCCGCATTGACGCGCAACGAAGCGCAGCTCCGAGCCCAGATCCTCGACATCCGGCACTACGAGGTCGCCCTCGACCTCACCACCGGCGACGAGACGTTCGAATCCAGCACCGTCATCCGGTTCGCCGCCCGCACCGCCGGAGACACCTTCCTCGAGCTGAAACCGGACGAACTGCGCTCCGCCGAACTCGACGGACACCCCCTCGACCCGGCCGGCCTCACCGACGGCCGCCTCCCGCTCACCGGCCTCACCGAAGGCCCCCACGAGCTGCGCGTCGACGCCCGCATGCGCTACTCCCGCACCGGCGAAGGCCTGCACCGCTTCACCGACCCCGCGGACGGGGAGACGTACGTCTACACCCAGATGTTCCTGGACGACGTCCAGCGGGTCTTCCCGGCCTTCGACCAGCCCGACCTCAAGGCCGTCTTCGAGTTCACCGTCACCGCCCCCACCCACTGGACCGTCCTCGCCAACGGCATCACCACCGCATCGGCGAGCGGTACGGCGACAGCGGCGACGCCTCGGGCGACAGCTCGGGCGACGGATCCGCCTCCGAGGCCGGCATCTGGAAGACCGCCCCCACCCCCGTCATCTCCACCTACCTCGCCGCCGTCGCCGCGGGCCCCTGGCACAGCGTCCGCACCGAGCACGCCGGGCTCCCCTTCGCCCTCCACTGCCGCCGCTCCCTCGCCCCGCACCTCGACGCCGACGCCGACGAGATCCTCGACATCACCACCGCCTGCTACGACCGCTTCCACGAGAAGTTCACCGAGCCCTACCCCTTCGACTCCTACGACCAGGCCTTCGTCCCCGAGTTCAACGCGGGCGCCATGGAGAACCCCGGCCTGGTCACCTTCCGCGAGGAATACGTCTTCCGCTCCGCCGTCACCGACGCCGAACGCCAGCGGCGCGCCCTGACCATCGCGCACGAGATGGCCCACATGTGGTTCGGCGACCTCGTCACCCTCAGCTGGTGGGACGACATCTGGCTCAACGAGTCCTTCGCCGAGTTCATGGGCTACCAGACCCTCATCGAAGCCACCCGCTTCACCGCGGCCTGGACCGGCTTCGGCATGGAACGCAAACCCTGGGGCTACGACGCCGACCAGCGCCCCTCCTGCCTCTTATACCCATCTCCGAGCCCACGAGACTAGGCTGTGGGGGTGCGTGCCCTCGTGGAGCTGCGGATGGGCACCGGCCCCCTGCCGGCGGCCGCGCGGCGGGCCGTCCGGGTCACGCTCGCCGCCTGCGCCGGCTTCTACGGGTTCCTGTACGGCCTGGACCAGCCCGTCGGCGCCACCTACGCCCTCTTCACCGCCGTCTCGCTGGGCGCGCTGTCCCAGCTGCCCGGCAGCGGCCGGCAGCGGGCCGCGCTCATGGTCCGTCTGCTCCCCTTCGCCTGCGCGCTCGTGGCCGTGGGGACCTGGCTCGCCGTACGGACGTGGGCCGCGGTGGCCGGCATGCTGGTCATCGGCTTCTGCCTGGCCTTCGGCTCGGCCGCCGGACCCCGCCAGGCGGGCGCCGGACCCGGGCTCCAGCTCCTGTACATCCTGCCCAGCTTCCCGCCGTACGCCCCCGACGGCCTCGGCCGCCGGCTGGCCGGCACCGTCATCGGGGTCCTGCTCCTGGTCCTCGCCGAGAGGTACCTGCTGCCCGACCCGCCCGTCGCCCGCTACCGGGACCGGGCCGCCTCGGCCGCTGACGAGGCCGCGCGGTGCGCCGCCGCCCTGGAGGAGCCGCCCCACACGCTCTCCGACGCGGAACGGGCCCGGGCCTCGGAGACCGCCCAAGCCATGCGGCCCTCCCGGGTCCCGGAGGCGGAGCGGCCCGCCGGGCCCGGCGTGCGGGAGCGCGCGCTGGCCCACACCGGGCTGGCGGCCCGGACCCTGCTGTCCTGCCTGCGGGCCCTGCCCCCGCCGGCGCCCGGCCGGCGGGCGGATCCGGCCGGGCTGGACCTCGTACGGTCCGTACGGGAGTCGGCGACCGCGACCGCCGCCCTGCTCCGGGAGGGGCGAGCGCCCGCCACCGGCACCGCCGCCCTGCGGGACCTGCGGGGCTCCCTCGTCGCGGCTCCGGCGCCCGAGTCCGGCTCGGGGCTGCGGCGCGCCACGCTGGTGGAGCTGGCGGACGCCGCGCTCGTCCTGCGCGGTGCGGCCGAGATCGCCGTACGGGGGCGCGCGGCGGCCCCGGAACCGTGGCCCGGACCGGGACCGGGGGCGGGGGCGGCGCGCGCACCGGAACCCGGACCGGCCTCCGGGGCCGAACCGCCCGACCTGTTCTGGTACGCGCGCCCGAGCACGCTCCGGCTCTGGTGGTTCCGCCTCTCCGGGCACACCGGGCCCAGGTCCGTGCACTTCCAGAACGCCGTCCGACTGGGCCTCGCCCTCGCCGCCGCCCGCACCGTCGCCGGGCTCGTCTCCCTGCCGCACGGATTCTGGGCGATGCTCGCTGTCCTCAGCCTGACCCGCACCACCGCCGTGCAGACCCGGGCCACCGTCCGCCTGGCCCTGATCGGCACGTGCCTGGGCGCGCTCGCCGCGGGCGGGATCCTCGTGCTGGCCGGAGAGGCGAGCCTCCTGTACGAGATCGTGCTGCCGCCGCTGATGCTCGTCGCCTTCTGCGTCGGCCCGGTGCGCGGAGTGGGCTGGGCCCAGGCGATGTTCACCCTGGTCATCGCCATGGCCTTCGCCCAGCTGGCGCCCGTCACCTGGCAGTTGGCCGAAGTCAGGTTCCTGGACGTCACGGTCGGCAGCGCCATCGGAATCGTGTGCGGACTACTGGCGTGGCCGCACGGCGCCCACGACGAACTGGGCCGCGCCGTCGCCGAGTTGCTGCGTGCCGCCGCCGACGACGTCCGGGGGGTCACGGCCGCCGTCGGGCGGACCGGCCCCGAGGGCGCGGACCAGCGGGTCCGGCACTCGCTGGTGATGACGGAGACCGCGTACGCCCAGTACCAGGCCGAGCGGCAGCGTCCGGCCGGACCGGGCCGGGACTGGCAGGCCGCGATCATGGCCGGGCACAAGGTGCTCTGGGGCAATCTGCGGCTCCTCGGCGCCCAGGCCGGACCGCTGCCCGGACCGCACGAGGAGGCCGCGGTCAGGGAGTACGGGGCCCGGGTGGCGGCGGCCCTGCTCCGCGTGGCCGACCTCGCGGAGCCGCCGAACGCCCCGGGCGCCTCGAACACCCCCGGCCCGGCGGACCTTTCCGGCCCGGCGGACCCTTCCGGCCCGGCCGAACCGTCCGGCCCGCGCTCCTTGACACATCCGACGCCGCCGACGATCTCACGCGCGTCGCCCCACCCCCCAACGCCCACCGCCCTGCGGGCCAGCCCGCAGGGCGGTGGGGGCTGGAGTTAGATCCAGCCCTCGAGCGATGCCATGAAGCCGTCGAAGTCATCGCGGTGGATGGTGTGGCCGGCGCCGGGCACCGAGCGGACCTCGAAGCCGCGCGCCTCGAGGACCGCCGCGCGCTCCTGTGAGATCAGGAAGCTCGGGTCTGCCAGCTGCACGAGCGACGGGACCACCGGCGCGGCCGGCAGCAGGTCCGCGCCCATCAGCGGAGCCAGGCTCAGCGCGGTCGCCTCGTCCCAGACGGCCAGCGTCTCCAGCTCGATGTCGACGTCGGCCTCCTCCCAGCGCGGGTTCATCGCCTGGATCTGCCCCTTGGGCGCGGCCTTGAACTGGGCGAACATCTCGGGGCCGAAGCCCGGCTCGGGGGTCGCCAGGTGCCATGCGGGGTCGGAGTACACGGCGCGGCGCGGCTGCAGGCGCTCGACGGCGTACGAGAGGGTCAGACCGCCGAGGGAGTGGCCGATGGCGAGTTCCGCGCCGGTCGGCAGCGTCTCGACCACGTCGTCGGCGAAGGCCTCCGGGCCGTACTCGCCCCGGCCGCTCTCGCCGTGGCCGCGCAGGTCCACGGCGATGACGCGGTAGCCGAGGTCGGCGAGGGCGGGCCCGACCCGGCGCCAGGTCCGGTGGTCGGCCATGATCCCGTGGATCAGGAGGGCGACGCGGTCGCCTTCTCCCCAAGTGTGGGTGTGGAGCTGCACGGTGGTGCCTTTCCTTGTCATCGCTGTCGTCGTCGTTCTTGTCTGCGAGATCGCCGGCCGCAAGGCCCCCGCCCTACCGGACGCTGCGGATGGGCTTCACGGCCAGGGCGCCCGCCACCGCGAGGGCGGCGGCCACGATGAACAGGGCCGTGTAGCCGCCGCTGAGGGACACGATCACCGAGGCGATGAAGGGCGCGACGATCTGCGGGCCGGCGTTGGCGATGTTGAGCACGCCCATGTCGCGCGCCGCGTCCTCGGCCTTCGGGAGGACCATCGTCACGAGCGCGGTGTCAACCGCCATGTAGCAACCGAACGCGAGGCCGTTGATGACCGAGAAGGCCAGCATGGCCGTCCAGCTCGTCGACAGGGCCGGGATCACCAGTGCGATGGCGGAGAGCAGGGCGGAGGCGCCGACGAAGAGCTTGCGGCGGTCGTACTTGTCCGAGAGCCAGCCGCCGAGGACGGTGGAGACGACCATCGCCACGCTGGTCAGCGGCATCATGATGGCCACGGCCGACTCCGGCTTCATGCCGTCGGGCAGCACGGTGTGGTCCTGGAGGATGTAGAGCTGGTAGCCGCTGACCGCGAAGTACCCGAGGACGAGCAGCGCCCGTCCGATGAACGCCCAGCGGAAGTCGTGGTCCTTGAGCGCTCCGGCGAAGGCCGCGAGCTGCTGCCTGACCGGCAACTGGGCGCGCGCGGGCAGCCGCTTCTCCTTGGTGCAGGTGGTGAACAGGACCGCGGCGCCGGCGACGAGCGCGCCGAAGACCAGGTAGCCGGTGCGGTAGTCGTCGGAGAAGGCCGCGCCGACGAGGGCGCCGATGGTGGAGCCGAACGGCAGGCCGAGGCCGACGGCCGCGGAGGCCTTGCCGCGGGCGCTCTTGGGCACCCGGTCGGGGACCACGGAGGTGATCGCCGCCTGGTAGATGTTCATCACGGCCTGGCCGAGGCACCAGGCGATGGTGATGAGCAGGATCGTGTCCGCGAAGCCGAGCAGGAACATCGCGGGTATCGCGGCGAGTCCGCCCCCCAGGATCCAGGGGTTGCGCCGTCCGCTGCGGTCGGACAGGGCGCCCGCGACCGGGTTGAAGACCGTCGCGAAGATCGCCGAGACCCCCGCGATCAGGCCGAAGTTGGCGACCTTGTTCGCCGGGTCGATGTGTTCGACCTGGAGCGCGAGCAGTACGCCGGCGACGCCGATGTAGAGGGCGTACATGGCGCTGTTGCCGACGAGGAGCAAGGGGAGCAGCCCGCGTCCGGGCGCGGGCTCGGTGGTGGCATCGGAAGTGGCGGCGGCGGTGCCGGTGCCGGGGGAGGAAAGGGCCACGGTGCCCTCCTGGGCAGTTTCGAGGGTGAGAGATGAAGGGTGAGGGGTGAGAGATGAGGGGAGGGTGGGCAGCGTCGGATGGGTATAAGGGGCAGCTCCGGGTCCGGTTGGAGTCCGGGTGAAGTCCGGTCGCCCTGCCCCGGGCGGCCTGCCGGAGACTGGCCCACGGGGGCGGATACTGGCTGCTGGGCGCGATTAGGCTGACCGACGGCGTGGCGTGGTGCCGGACGCCGGACCAGTGTTCGACAGATCAGGAGGATTCAGTGAGCGGCGATCGGAACGAGAGGCGCGGCGGGGCGCAGGACGTCCCGACGGACGATCAGTCCGACGCGAAGACCGAGTTGACGGGCGAGTCCACCAACGACAACACCTCGCCGGCCTGGTACACGCAGGGCGCGGCCCCGGCCGCCGCCCCGGTTCCCGGCCTTCCCGAGGGCAGCGGCTTCGAACCGTACCGGCCCGCGGAGGCCGCCACCCCGCCCGCGCCGCGCAGCGCGCCCGACGCGGCGCGCACCGGGGACTCCGCCCCGTACGCGGCACCGTACGCACCGGACCCGTACGCGGCTCCGGCCCCGCCTTCGGCGTTCCCGAGCCTGACCGCGCCGAGGCGCCCGGCGGACTCGTACGCCACCCCGCCGGCCGCCCCGTACGCGGCTCCGGCCGCAGCCGGTGCGACGCCCGCGCCGCTCGCGGTTCCGCTCCCGGCCCCGGAACCGGTCCCGACCGCGAACCCCGCCCCGGCCCCAACTCCGGCTGCGGCTCCGGCTGACGCGGCACCGGCAGCGTTCCCTTCGGCTCCCGCCGACGCCGCACCGGCGGCCGCTCCGATCGACGCGGCACCACCGGCACCCCCTGCCTACCGGGTGGCTCCGGTCGACACCGCGCCATCGGCGTACCCGGCGGCATCCGTCGACTCGGGACCCTCGGTGTCGGTGTATTCGGCGGCATCGACCTCTCCCGCCGCCCCGTACACACCGCCGGCGTTCACCGGCACGGCGCACTCGGCGCACCAGGGCCCGGCCGCCCCGGCGACGGCCCCGGAGGACGCGGTGCCCGCGACGTACGCGACCGCGTACCCGGCGGCTCCGGCCGACACCGGCCCGGCAGCCTCGGAGCACCCGAGCCCGGAATCCGCCCCGGCCCCTGTCGACGAAGCCCCCTCGGCACTCGCGGGCGAGGCTCCGGCCGACTCGGCCCCCTCCGCCCCGGTCCCGGCGGATCCGGCTCCGGTGAGCACGTCTCCCGAAGCCTCCCCCCGGGAGACCTCGACCGGCGCCGACTCCGCCGCGCCGCTCCACCCGGCCCCGCCACTGCCCGACGCGGCGCCCGCGACCCCGGCCGATGCCATGCCCGTTCACCCGAACACCCCGTACAGCGAAGCGGCCTCCGCTCCGACCACGCCCGCGGCCCCGACGGATGCCGTGCCCGTTCACCCGAACACCCCGTACCGCGAGGCACCTTCGGCCCCGGTCGCGCCGCCGTACCCGGCCCCGGTCCCGGCGGATGCCGCGCCTGCCTACCCGAACACCCCGTACCGCGAGGCACCTTCGGCCCCGGTCGCGCCGCCGTACCCGGCCCCGGTCCCGGCGGATGCCGCGCCTGCCTACCCGAACACTCCGTACAGCGAAGCGGCCTCCGCTCCGACCACGCCCGCGGCCCCGACGGATGCCGTGCCCGTTCACCCGAACACCCCGTACAGCGAGGCACCTTCAGCCCCGGTCGCGCCGCCGCAGGCGGGCCCCGCCCCGACGGATGCCGTGCCCGCATACCCGAACACCCCGTACAGCGAGGCACCTTCAGCCCCGGTCGCGCCGCCGCAGGCGGGCCCCGCCCCGGCGGATGTCGCGCCTGCTTACCCGAACACCCCGTACGGCGAGGCGACTTCGGCCCCGGTCGCGCCGTCGTACCCGGCGCCGGTCCCGGCGGATGTCGCGCCCGCGGCCGGGCGGACGCCGACTCCCTCCGCGGGGACGGTCGTTCCGGAGTTCCTCGCGGAGCTGCCGTTCGGGGCGGCACCGGAGCCCGAGGACGCCGCGCCGACGCCCGCAGCCGAACTCCCCCCGCTGCCGCCGCAGTTCGCATCCGCCGGGCCGCAGGCCGGGTGGGAGCTCCCGCCCGCCGCACCCGCCGAGCCGCAGCCCGGCTACGCGATCCCGCAGCCCGCGCAGCAGCAGCCGCCTCAGTCTCAGCCGCAGCCGCCCGCCGGGTACGGGCTGGGGTGGCGGGGAGAGGGTTGGAACACGGCGGACAGGCTGCCCGCCGCGCCGGATCCCACGTGCCAACAGGAGCAGACATGAACACCCGTACCCGCGTTCTCACCGGTACCGTCCTCGCCGCCGCCCTCGCCGCCGGGACCTTCGGCGCGGTCAGCGCCACCGCCGCCCCGGCCTCCGAGTCGGCCTCGGCGCCGGCCGCCGCCGCGGCCAAGGGGGACAACGACAAGAACTTCACCACCTCCACGCACCTCACCATCGACGCCGCCACCCGCGCCGCCCAGGCCGCGCTGGAGGCCGCCGAGAAGGAGAACCAGAAGGTGACCGTCGCGGTCGTCGACCGCAACGGCAACACCATCGTCACCCTGCGCGGCGACGGCGCGGGCCCGCAGTCCTACGAGTCGGCGCAGCGCAAGGCCTTCACCGCCGTGTCCTGGAACGCCCCGACCTCGGTGCTCGCGGGCCGCCTGGCGCAGACCCCGAACCTGAAGGACATCCCCGGCACCCTCTTCCTCGGCGGCGGCACCCCCGTCCAGGCCAAGGGCGCCCCGGTGGCGGGCATCGGCGTGGCCGGCGCCCCCAGCGGCGACCTGGACGAGAAGTTCGCGAAGGCCGGCGCCGACGCCCTCGACAAGTAGCCCGGACAGGTAGCCCGGACAGGTAGCCCGGACAGGTAGCCCGGACAAGTAGCTCCGACAGGTGGCCCCCGGCTCGAGGGAGGCACCGGAAAGCGGAGCGCCTCGCATAGTCTCGAGCGCGTGGATCACCGCACGTTCTCCCGCCTCGCCGCCCCCGCCGTCGCCGTCCTCCTCGCCCTCACCACGGGCTGTACGGGGGAGACCGTGCAGGGGCGGCCGGGCGCGTCGGGGCTGCGCGACCCGTACTTCCCGAAGGCCGGCAACGGCGGCTACCAGGTCGAGCACTACGACCTGGACCTCGCCTACGACCCCGCCGCCGGGCGGCTGGACGCCACCGCCGTCATCACCGCCCGCGCCGAGCAGGAGCTCAGCTCCTTCAACCTGGACCTCGCCGGCCTCGGCGTCGAGCGCGTGCGCGTGCAGGGCGAGGGGGCCCGGTTCAACCGGACCGGCAACGAGCTGACCGTGCGCCCCGCCGAGGACCTCGAACGCGGCGAGGTGTTCCGTACGGAGATCGACTACTCGGGCAGGCCCAAGCCCGTCACCGATCCCGACGGCTCCAAGGAGGGCTGGATCGCCACCGCGGACGGAGACGGAGCCGTCGCCGTCGGCGAGCCCGTCGGGTCGATGGCCTGGTTCCCGGGGAACCACCACCCGAGCGACAAGGCCACCTACGACATCACGCTGACCGTCCCCCAGGGGTACGAGGCGGTGTCCAACGGGGAACTGCGCTCCCGGACCCGGGACGCGGACGGGCGGACGGTGTTCGCCTGGCACAGCCCGGAGCCGATGGCGAGCTACCTGGCGACCGCCGCAGTGGGGAAGTTCGAGGTCACGACCGGGCGGACGGCCTCCGGGATCCCCTTCTACGAGGCGGTCGCGCCCGGGGAGGCGGCCGCGTCCGAGGCCGCGCTGGCCCGGCTGCCGGAGATGGTCGAGTGGGGCGCGGGCCGGTTCGGCCCCTACCCCTTCTCCACGACGGGCGCGATCGTGCTGCCCGGGGGCACCCTGGGCTACGCGCTGGAGACGCAGACCCGGCCGGTGTTCTCCGGTGCGCCCGGCAGCGAGGAGCTGGTCCTGCACGAGCTGGCCCACCAGTGGTTCGGCGACTCGCTGTCTCCGAAGTCCTGGAAGGACATGTGGCTCAACGAGGGCTTCGCCACGTACGCCGAGTGGCTGTGGTCCGAGGACCACGGCGGGCCGAGCGCGCAGGCGCACTTCGACGCGTACCTGTCCGGGGACACCGACGTCGACCCGGAGGCCGGCTCCGCCTGGGACGCCTTCCCGCCGGCCGCCCCGCCGGGGCCCGAGGACATCTCCGCGGCCCCGGTGTACGGGCGCGGGGCGATGGTCCTGCAGCGGATCCGGCAGGAGGTCGGCGACGAGGCGTTCTTCGCCCTGGTGCGGGGCTGGGCCGCGGACCACCGGCACGGGAACGTGAGCACGGCCGACTTCACCGCCTACGCGCAGGAGAAGACGGGGCACGACCTGAAGGCGGTCTGGGACGTGTGGCTGTACGGGAAGGCACGACCCGCCGCCCCGAAGGCCCCGAAGGCCGCAAGGGTTCCGTAGCCCCGTAGCCCCGTAGCCCTGCCCCTTATACACCGAACGGCTCGTCAGTGCCTGCCACGGCCACCCCCACTTCCACCGCCGGGGCCTCCTTCGCCGTCAACGCCGCCACCGTGCTCGGCCAGAACATCTACGTCACCGGTGACCGCGCCGAGCTCGGCAGCTGGAACACCGCGAGCGCCCTCAAGCTCGACCCGGCCGCCTACCCCGTCTGGAAGCTCGACGTCACGCTCCCGCCCGGCACGGTCTTCGCGTACAAGTACGTCCGCAAGGACGCCGCCGGAAACGTCACCTGGGAGAGCGGAGCCAACCGGTCCGCCACCGTCCCCGCGAACGGCAAGGTCACGCTGACCGACACCTGGCGCAACTGACCCTCCCGTCCCGCTCCGTCCCGCATCCGAGGAGAACCGCCTTGATACGCCCCGCCCTCGCCGGCGCCGCGGGAGTGCTCGCCGCCACCCTGGCCGTGACGCTCCTGCCCGCCCTCCCCGCCGCCGCGGCGGCCGCCGCCAAGGCGCCGCCGGGTCCGCCCTCGGACGCCAAGCTGGCGGCCGAGTCCGCGCGGCACGACCTGACCCGGGAGCAGTTCTACTTCGTGCTCCCGGACCGGTTCGCGAACGGCGATCCGCGCAACGACCGGGGCGGCCTGACCGGTTCCCGGCTGGAGACCGGTCTGGACCCGACGGACAAGGGCTTCTACCAGGGCGGGGACCTCAAGGGGCTGACCGACCGGCTGGACTACATCAAGGGGCTCGGCACCACGGCCATCTGGATGGCGCCGATCTTCAAGAACCAGCCGGTCCAGGGGACGGGCAAGGACGTGTCGGCCGGCTACCACGGCTACTGGATCACCGACTTCACCCAGGTCGACCCGCACTTCGGCACCAACGCCGACCTGGAGCGGCTGATCGACAAGGCGCACGGGAAGGGGATGAAGGTCTTCTTCGACGTCATCACCAACCACACCGCCGACGTGGTCGACTACCGGGAGGCCTCCTACGGGTACCTCTCCAAGGGCGCCTTCCCCTATCTGACCAAGGACGGGGTGCCGTTCAAGGACGCGGACTACGCGGCCGGGGAGGCGAAGTTCCCCAAGGTCGACGCGGACTCCTTCCCGCGCACCCCCTTCGTCCCGGACGCGAAGAAGAACCTCAAGTCGCCGGCCTGGCTCAACGACCCGTTGATGTACCACAACCGGGGCGACTCCACCTTCGCCGGCGAATCGTCCGACCAGGGCGACTTCTTCGGCCTCGACGACCTGTGGACCGAGCGTCCCGAGGTCGTGGAGGGGATGGAGAAGATCTACGAGAAGTGGGTCAAGGACTTCGACATCGACGGCTTCCGGATCGACACGGTCAAGCACGTCGACACCGGGTTCTGGACGCAGTGGGCGACCGCCCTCGACGCGTACGCGGCCCGGCGCGGCCGCGAGGACTTCTTCATGTTCGGCGAGGTCTACTCGGCCGACACCGCCGTCACCTCCCCGTACGTGACGCGGGGCCGCCTCGACGCCACGCTCGACTTCCCGCTGCAGGAGGCGATCCGCTCCTACGCCTCCCAGGGCGCGGACGCCGGGCGGTTGGCCTCGGTCTTCGGTGACGACTACCGGTACACGACGGACAAGGCGAACGCGTACGAGCAGGTCACCTTCCTCGGCAACCACGACATGGGCCGCTTCGGGACCTTCCTGAAGCAGGACCGGCCGGCCGCGGGGGAGCAGGAGCTGCTGGACCGCTACCGGTTGGCCAACGAGCTGATGTTCTTCTCGCGGGGCAACCCGGTGGTCTACTCCGGCGATGAGCAGGGCTTCACCGGGGCGGGCGGCGACAAGGACGCGCGCCAGCCGCTCTTCGCCTCGAAGGCCGCCGACTACCTGGACGACGACCAGCTCGGAACGGCGCGCACGCACGCGAGCGATGCTTACGATCCGGAGCACCCGCTCTACAAGCAGATCAGTGCTCTCGCGCAGCTCACCAAGGACCACCCGGCCCTGCGGGACGGCGTCCAGAGTGAACGTTTCTCCGACCGTTCGGCCTACGCCTTCGCCCGCACCGACACCCGCACGCGCACCGAGTACCTGGTCGCCGCCAACAACGGCACCGAGCCCCGCACCATCGAGCTCGACGCCCCGGCCGGCGCCCAGTACCGCACCCTCTACGGCCAAGGAGCAGCCGCCCAAGGAGCACCCGCCCAGGGAGCAGCCGCCCAAGGAGCACCCGGCGCCGCCGCGCCGCTGCGCGCCTCCGCCGCCGGCAAGCTGACCGTCACCCTCCCCGCGCTCGGCTCCGTGGTCCTGCGGGCCACCGCCCCGCTCCCCCCGTCACGCACCGCACGTACGCACCGCCACCGCCCGGAACGAGGAGCCCATGCGCAGACCCCGCAAGTCACCGGAAGCAGCGGCGGCGCGGCCGCCCGCGCCTGCGGGCGGCGGCGCCAGGGGGGCGGGCCGCCGGGCACACGCCGGACCGCCCGCCGAGGAGCCGGCCCACCACGAGAGCCACGGCGCCCCGCCCGGGATACCGGCCGCCGCCGGCCCCGGTGGCGGGCCGAGGCCGCGGCTGAGGCTGCGCCCCGCCACCGTCCGCGCGAAGATCGTCTCGCTGCTGATGGTGCCGGTGGTCTCCCTGCTCGCCCTCTGGGCGTTCGCCACGGTCGACGCGGCCCAGGACGTCGCCCGCCTGAGCCGTGTCCAGCGGGTCGACCGGGAACTGCGGGTCCCGGTCGCCGCCGCCCTCACCCAGCTCCAGGCCGAACGGCGCACGGCCGTGCGCCTGCTGGCCGATCCCACCGCCGGCCAGGCCGCGGCCGCCCAGGCACCCGGCCAGGCCGAGGCCCTGGACCAGCAGGCGCGCCGCACCGACACCGCCGTACGGGCGCTGCGGCTCGGCGACCGCAACACCGTCGCCGACTCGGGTGACTACCGCACCGACATCGTGATCCGGCTGCGCGCCTTCGTCGCCGCCGCCGAGGGGCTCGGCCCGGTGCGCGAGGACGTCACCCGCCGCCGCGCGACCCCCGAAGCCGCCTACGAGACGTACACCCGGGTGATCGATTCCGCGCTGGAGTTCGGCGGCGCCCTCTCCGGCGGCGGCGAGGACGCCGAACTCGGCCCCGACGCCCGGGTCCTGCTGGAGTTCGCGCGGGCCGGCGAACAGCTCTCACGGGAGGACGCGCTGCTGACGGTGCCGGGGCCGCGCGGTGGAGAATCGCTTCGCCGCCTGGCGGGTGCGGTCGAGACCCGCCGGATCCTGACCGACTCCGCCGCCCGGGACCTGCCCGCCGCGCAGCAGGGCGCCTGGCAGGCGGTGGCCAAGAGCGCCGTCTACGCCGAGCTGATCGGGGCCGAGGACCGGGCGCTGTCCGCCGGCGCCGGCGCCGGCGAGGCCGCAGCGGCCAAGGACACCCGCGCGGCCGGCCCGCCCGCCGGCTGGGAGGCGGCGTACACCTCCGTCGCCGCCTCGATGCGCGACATCGAGAACGCCGCCCACACCCAGGCCGCCGACCGCGCCGACCCGTTCGGCACGGGCGCGCTCAGCCCCGCCGGCGCCGCCGTCGTCCTGGGCCTGGCCGCGGTGGCCGCCTCGCTCGTCATCTCGGTCCGCATCGGCCGGGCCCTGGTCGTCGAGCTGGTCTCGCTGCGCAACACCGCGCTGGAGATCGCGCACCGCAAACTCCCGCGGGCCATGGAGCGGTTGCGGGCCGGCCAGGACATCGACGTATCCGCCGAGACCCCCGAGGGCCCGGCCGCGGAGGACGAGATCACCCAGGTCGGCGAGGCGCTCGCGACCGTCCACCGGGCCGCACTCAGCGCCGCCGTGGAGCGCGCCGAGCTGGCCAGCGGAGTGAGCGGCGTCTTCGTCAACCTCGCCCGGCGCAGCCAGGTCCTGGTGCACAAGCAGCTGACCCTGCTCGACTCGATGGAGCGGCGGGCCGACGATCCGAACGAGCTCGGCGACCTCTTCCGCCTCGACCACCTCACCACCCGGATGCGGCGGCACGCGGAGAGCCTGATCATCCTGTCGGGCGCGGCCCCGGGCCGCGCCTGGCGGATGCCGATCCCGCTGACGAACGTCGTACGGGCCGCCGTCTCTGAGATCGAGGACTACCCGCGCGTCGAGGTCCGCCAGCTCGCCGAGGCCGCCGTCATCGGCGGCGCCGTCGCCGACCTCACCCACCTGCTCGCCGAACTGATCGAGAACGCCACCCAGTTCTCGCCGCCCCACACCAAGGTCCGGGTCAGCGGTGAACCCGTGGGCGCCGGCTACGTCCTGGAAGTGGAGGACCGCGGGCTGGGCATGGGGCGGGAGTCCCTGAACGAGGCCAACCGGCGCATCGAGCAGTCCGAGGCGCTCGACCTCTTCGACAGCGACAGGCTCGGGCTCTTCGTGGTCAGCCGCCTCTCGGCCCGGCACGGGGTGAAGGTGCACCTGCGCATGTCACCGTACGGCGGGACCACCGCCGTGGTGCTGCTTCCGAACTCCCTGATCCAGGGCGCCATCACGGCCGGCGCCCCGCAGTCCGCCCGGGAGCGGGCGCTGGAGGCGGAGCACGCACTCGACCCGCCTCCGGAACAGCGGCCGGCGACGGCGCCCTCCCCGGCGGGGAGCGGGAGCGGCCGAGGACTGCGCCGGGACCTGCGCCGCGGGCTCCGCCGGGACCTGCGCCGGGACCTGCGCGGGGGCCTGCGCCGCGGGCTCCGCCGCGACCTGTGCCGGGACCTGCGCGGGGGCCTGTGCCGCGGGCTCCGCCGGGACCTGCGCCGGGGCGTCCGCCGCGGGCTCTGCCGCGACCTGTGCCGGGACCTGCGCGGGGGCCTGTGCCGCGGGCTCCGCCGGGACCTGCGCCGGGGCGTCCGCCGCGGGCTCTGCCGCGACCTGTGCCGGGATCTCCGCGGCGGGCTCCGCCTCGGCCTGTGCCGGGGTCTGTGCCGGGGCCGCGTCGGCCGGGGGCTTCTCGAGCGACAGGGGCTGCGAAGGCGCCGGTATGGAGGCCGCTTCGGGTATGGGGGTGCCCGCGGGCTCCGTCGGCGGGCCGGACGGAGTGCTGGGCGGGTTCGGCGGGGTGCTCATACCGGCGGGGAATCCTTCAGGTCGCAATCGGCGCGTGACGATCACCAGCCTTTCATGGACCGCGCCCTGCGCGCCGGGCATTTCGGGCCCGGGCGGCACGGCCCCGGACATCCCCGGCCCGGTGCGGGCCCGGGGCCGCGCGAACGGCCGCGCGGCGCCGGGCCCGCCAGCGGGCGGCAGTACTAGCGGCGGTAGCCGAGGGCGGTCATCATTCCGGCCTCCGCGTGGTAGACGTTGTGGCAATGCACCATCCACAGGCCGGGGTTGTCCGCGTCGAAGTCCGCCGTCAGCTTCCCGCCCGGCAAGATCACGGCCGTGTCCTTGCGGACCCCGCCCGGGCGGCCGCCGACGGCGAAGGTGTGCCCGTGCAGGTGCAGCGGGTGCCACATCGTTGTGGAGTTGTTGAACTCCAGCCGGACCCGTTCGCCCGCCTTCATCTCGTGCAGCCGGTCCGGCGCGTACGGCTTGCCGTCGAAGGCCCAGTCGTACGCGGCCATCGAGCCCGTCAGTTTGAGCTTCACCGTGCGGTCCGGCTCCCGCGCGGCCAGCGCCACCGGCTCCGCCGCCTTCAGCGAGTCCGCCGTCAGCGGCCGCCCGGACAGCTCGGCGGGCCGGGTTTCCGCGGTCGGCGCCGTACCCGGAGCGGTGCGCAGCAGGGCGAGCGCCGACGCCGACCGCCCCTTGCCCTCGGCCAGCGCGGTCAGCGGGAACACCCCGTCGCCCGCCGTCACCAGGACGTCGTACCGCTCGCCCATGCCGAGCAGCAGCGAGCGCGCCGCGGTGTGCTCGACGGGGAAGCCGTCGGCGTGGGTGACGGTGAGTTCGTGGCCGCCGAGGGCGACCCGGAAGGCGGTGTCCCCGCCCGCGTTGACGATGCGGAGCCGGATCCGGTCGCCGGGGCGGGCGGCGAAGACCGACGGGTCGTCCGGGATGCGGCCGTTGACCAGGTAGTACGGGTACGCGACGTCTCCCGCGTCCTTGCCGAGCACCTCGCTGTCGCCGCCCATCAGGACGCGCGACGGGCCGCCGGTGGCGGTCGGCGCGGGCGAGCCGGAGCTGGAGTCGGAGTCGGAGTCGGAGCCTGCGGAGGAGGAGCCGGAGGAGCCGTGGCCCGCGTGGCCGCCGCCCGGGCTCGCGCCCATGCCCTTGCGGAGTTCGGCGAGCACGGCGTCCGGCGTGGAGCCGTCCACGCCGTCGAGCCAGTCGTCCAGGACGACCACCCACTCCTTGTCGTAGGAGAGCGGCTCCTTGGGGTCCTCGACGATCAGCGGCGCGTACAGGCCGCGGTCCTGCTGGACCCCGGAGTGCGGGTGGAACCAGTACGTCCCCGGGTGCGTGACGGCGAACCGGTACGTGAACGAGCCGCCCGGGGCGATGTCCCGCTGGGTCAGCCCCGGCACCCCGTCCATGTCGTTGCGCAGCGCCAGCCCGTGCCAGTGCAGGGAGGTGGCGGCGGGCAGGTTGTTGGCGAGGGTCAGGGCCAGGGTGCCGCCGGCGGTGACCCGTACCTCCCCGCCGGGCAGTCGGTCCCCGTACGCCCATGAGCGGACGGTGCGGCCGCCGCCGAGGTCGAGCGGGGTGGCGGTGGCCGTCAGCCGGACCTCGGTGAGCGGGCCGGCGGCCGTGCGGGCGGCCTCGGCGGCCCGCACCTCGGGGCCGGCCGGGTCGACGTAGCCGCCGGGAACCGCGGCGCCGGAGGAGCCGCCGGCCGTGGCGCCGGAGCCGTGGTCCATGCCGGCCGTGCCGGAGCCCCCGCAGGCGGCGAGCAGCCCGGAGCCGGCGAGGGCGGCGCCCGCGCCGAGCACGGCCCGTCGGGAAGGGGGAAACCCGGGGGGCTGTCCCTTATACACAGCTGGCGCGGGCGACGAACTACCCGGCGTTGACGTCGGTGGTGGGCCGGCGGCTGGGCCTGTGCGGGAGCGCCGAAGGCGGGCGCGGGCGCGGCTCCCTGCGGCGGCGGGGCGAAGCCGGGGGCGCCGGCCGGGGCCTGCGCCTGCGGTGCGAGCTGCTCCTCCTCGGCGACCTCGCCGCCGAAGTTCTGGAGCAGCGCGGCGAGACCGCCGTCGAAGCCCTGGCCGACGGCGGCGAAGCGCCACACGTCCTTGAGGTAGAAGTCGCCGATCATCAGCGCGCGCTCGGTGCTGAACTCCGAGCCCGTGAAGGTGTACCGGACGACTTCCTCGCCGCCCGCCACGATCCGGATGTAGCCCGGGCCGATCTGCGACATCTGGCCGGCGCCGTCGATCGAGGCGGCGAAGGACAGCTTGTGGATGTTGGCCGGAATGCGGTCCAGGGTGACCCGGAAGGACTCCGCGTCACCGGACTGCGCGCCGAGCTGCTGGATGGACTCCTCGGGCGACTTCGGCTGGTTGAAGAAGACGAAGTAGCGGTCGTCCGAGAGCTGCTCGTTCGCGTCGAGGCCGAAGCAGCTGATGTCGATGGCGAGTCCGGGCCCGGCGATCTGGACACCCACGTAGAGGTCCGTGCCCGCCGTCAGATCACTGATCTTGGCCTTGTGACCGCGTTGGAATTCCCTGGCCATACGTAAGACCGTCCCCCATCCCGACTGTGAATACGTGCCGCTCAGGCTAACGGCAACCTCGGACATCCGGCCAAGTCGGTACCGACCCGGTACATATCACGGGCTGTGACATCACCGGCAATTGCGGATCATTCATCCCTCGCGGCCGGGACTTTCGGAAGACGCTCGGCGGCCACGACTCCTTCGAGGTAGCCGCGGGCCCGCTCGGTGCGCGGGTAGGCCTCGAGCAGTTCCCAGAAGCCGGGGCCGTGACCGGGCACGAGGAGGTGTGCCAGCTCGTGCAGCAGCACGTAGTCGACGACGTACTCCGGCATGCCCTGGAGGCGGTGCGAGAGCCGGATGCTGCCCTCGGCCGGGGTGCAGGAGCCCCAGCGGGTGTTCTGGTTGGTGACCCAGCGGACCGAGCGGGGGCGCGCGCGGCCGGCGAAGTACTGCTCGGACAAACGCCCGGCCCGCTCGGTGAGTTCCGCGTCCCCCAGGGTGCGCTTGCTCTCCTGGGCCGCGAGCTTGTCGAGCATGACGCCCACCCAGCGCTGCTCCTCCGCCTCGGACATCCGGGCAGGGATGAGGACGACCGTACGATCACCCTCGCGGTAGGCGGATACGGTCCTGCGGCGGCGTGCGCTCCGGCGGACTTCGACGGCGCGCTGCGGTGGATCGGCGGACACGCCACGACGGTACCCGCTCGCCGCGGCGGAAGTCCCGCCCCTCCGGGGTTCGAGCGCGATCCGTTCTCGGACACCCCGGGAGAACCACAAAGAACCCTCGGCTATCCATCTCATATGCCTGATACCCCTCGCCTGTGGACAAACTCTCACGCGCCTTTCCGCGGCCGGGCAATCTTGCGGAAGAGCGGCGCGAGGCGATGCGGCGCGTGGATCGGGGGAGGCTGAGATGTATCCGAAGGTGAAGCCCGCACTGGCACGGGCCTGGCGGGATCTGCAGACCGTGCAGTTCGGGGTGACGCCCGCCCACGCGGTCGTCCTCGGTCCGGTGGACACGGCCACCGGCCTGCTCCTCGACCTGATCGACGGGACCCGGGGCATGGAGCTGCTGCGCGCGCAGGGCAAGGGGATGGGGCTCGCGGACGGGCGGGTCGACGAGGTGGTGCGGCGGCTGGCGGCGGCCGGCCTGCTCGATGACGCCACCGCCGGCGGCCCCCGGGCCCAAGCCGTGCGGGCCCGGCCCGAGGCCCTGGCCCGGCTGGGACCGGACCTGGGCTCGCTGTCCCTGGTGCACCCCAGGCCGGGCGGGGACTTACGGGGTGTGGCCGCCCGCCGGGGGATACGGGTCCAAGTGCGCGGGAGCGGCCGGGTGGGCGCGGTGATCGCCTCGGTGCTGGCGGGAGCCGGCGTCGGCCGGGTCGAGGTGCTGGACGGAGGGCGCGCCGAGCCCGCGGACGTGGCGCCGGGCGGGCTGGGCCCCGGCAGCGTGGGCCGGCTGCGCGCCGAGGCGGCGCGGACGGCGGTGCGGGAGGCGGCCCCCGGCCGGCCAACCCCCGCCCCCCCGGGCCGCCCCCCCCCCGGCCCCCCCCCCGGGCCTTATCATTTCTTGTACGGGGAGTACGCGCCGCCCCACGCCCGCTTCCTCTGCCCCCCACCCTTGTCGCCCCCATGCGAAGAAACCTCCCGCCCCTCCCCCCCCCCTCGGCCATTCCCACCCTGCCCGCGCCGGCCGGCGCGCCCGCCGAAGCCGGTCTCCTCGACGCGCTCCAGCACCAGGTGGCGGTCTTCGCCCGGCGCGCGGAGCAGACCCGCCTGGGCCGACCACCGGATCCTACACAACGTGGATCGCCGGCACGGTCAGATGTGTATAAGCGACCGGCCCACCGCCCCGCCGCCCGCCTCGGACCTGCCCTCGGACCTGCCCACGGACGTCCCGTCCGACCCGGGCGCCCCGGTGGGCCCGGACGCGGCGTCGCCGCAGCCCAACGACCAGTACACGCCGTCCGACCCGTCCGACCCGTCCGACCCGTACGCGGACCCGTACGGCGACCCCTACGGCGACCCGTACTCCGTCCCCGACCAGCAGCCCTCGGCTCCCTACGACGGCCAGTATCTGGAGAGCGCCTGACCGGCCCGTGTGTCATGGTGGACCGGTGCCGACCGCCGTATCGCTGCCGGACGATTGGCCCGCACATCCGGACCGGTCGCTCGCGCTGAATCGCATGGGCAGTTTCGACTGGGACCTGGTCACCGGTCTCATGCACATGGACGTGGCCGCCCTCGACGTCTTCGACACCACTCCCGGGGAGTACGACGGCCGGCCCGAGACCCTCGCGCCGCGCGTACCGCCCGCCGAGGCCGTCCGGCTCGACGCGCTGGTCTCCTCCGCCCTCAAGAGCGGTGTCGACAGCTACGGCGCCTACTTCCGCATCCGCTGCCACGACGGCCGGCTGCGCTGGACCCACACCCAGGGCCGGGTCATGCGGGGCCCGGACGGCCGCCCGTTCAGGATCATCGGCATCGTCCGGGACGCCACCGAGGAGCTCAGCCACTCCGCCGAACGCCTCGGACTGGACGAGGAGCGGCGCCGCCAGACCTCCGTGGTCGAGAGCACCACCGCCGCGCTCGCGCACGCCCGCACCGTCCAGGACGTCATCGACGCGCTGGGCGATGCCCACGGCCTGGAACGGCTGGGCTCCATGGGCATGGTGATGGGCCTGGTCGAAGCCGGCCGGATCCACCTCGTCGCCGAGGGCCCGGCCGGCAGCTTCGTCCCCGGCACCCGCTACACCCGCATCGACGAGCAGTACCCGATGAGCGAGGTCGTCCGCTCGCTCCAGCCGCGCTTCCTCGACTCGGCGGCCGAGTTCGCCGCCGGCTATCCCGGGCTCTGGGCGAAGATCTCGTACATGCGCATCTCGGCGGCCGCCTACCTGCCGCTGATCGCCCAGGCACGCCCGATCGGCGCGATCGGGCTGCTCTACCAGGACAAGGACGGCTTCACCCAGGACGAGCGCAACCTCCTCGTCGCGCTCGGCAGCAGCATCGCGCAGAGCCTGCAGCGGGCGATGCTCCTGGAGCAGGAGCACGATCTGGCGGAAGGGCTGCAACAGGCGATGCTGCCCCGCCGGATCCCCTCGGTGCCGGGCGCGGAGATCGCCGTACGGTACCGGTCCGCCCGGATGGGCCAGGACATCGGCGGGGACTGGTACGACGTCATCCCGCTGCCCGGCGGCCGGGTCGGCGCGGTCATCGGCGACGTCCAGGGCCACGACACGCACGCGGCGGCGGTCATGGGACAGCTGCGGATCGTCCTGCGCGCCTACGCGGCCGAAGGGCACTCGCCGGCCACCGTCATGGCGCGCGCCTCCGTCTTCCTGCACGAACTGGACACCGACCGCTTCGCGACCTGCACCTACGCGGAGGCGGACCTCTCGACCGGGGTGCTGCAACTGGTCCGGGCCGGCCACATCGACCCCCTGGTGCGCACCCGCGACGGGGACTGCAGGCAGCTGGCGCTGGAAGGCGGGATGCCGCTGGGGCTGTCCGCCGAGTTCGGGCGGCTGGAGTACCCGGTGACGACGGTGGAGCTGGGTCCGGGGGAAACGCTTCTGCTGTGCACGGACGGCCTGGTGGAACAGCCCGGCGCCGACCTCGACGACGGCATCCGGCTCCTCGCCTCCCTCATCCGCACCGGACCGGGGGACCTCGCGCAGCTCGCGGACCGGCTCTGCGAGGTCGTCGACGACCGGGGCGGCGACGACGACATGGCGCTGCTCCTGCTGCGCCGCGAGGCGAAGGACCCCCCGCAGGGCGGCGGCCGCCTCCAGCAGCACGTGGCCCCCGGGGATCCGGAGGCCCTGGTGTCCGCCCGCCACATGATCGGCGCGGCGGTCCGGGCCTGGGGGGCGCGGGAGCGGGCCGACGAGATCGAACTGGTCGCCGACGAGCTCATCGTGAACGCCCTGATGCACACGGACGGCCCGGCGATCGTGACGCTGCGGGTCCTGGCCGGCTCCGAGCGCCGGCTCCGGGTGGAGGTCGAGGACCGCTCCAGCGCCCTGCCGAGGCGGCGGGAGGCGGGCGAGTCCGGAGTGTCGGGACGCGGCCTGATGCTGGTGGACCGGCTGGCGGACGTGTGGGGCGTGGAATCGCGGGGGAGCGGCAAATGCGTGTGGTGCGAGTTCGTGATGGCGTGACCGCCCCGGACCGGCTCACCGGCCCCCGCGACGCCGGCGCGCGGGCCGGGGGCCGCGGCGCGGGGCGTCCCGGCGGGGGCCCCGGCGGGCGTGCGGGCGGGCCGGGCCCCGGCCCCGGACCACGAGGCCCGGCCGTTGGGCCCGCTCCCGGGGTTCCCCGCGTCGGCCCCCTCGCCCGATGCCGGAGCCGGTGCCGACACCGCTGCCGACACCGCTGCCGGCGCCGTCGCTCCGGCGGCCGACCCGCGGCCCGCGCCGGCCGCCCGCGAGCGGAGCAGGGCGAAGCCGGTCTCGCCCGGGCTCCGGCCGGAGCGGCCCCGGCGGGCCAGGACGGGGCGGCCCGCGCCGGCCCCGGCACCCGCCCCCGCCGCGAAGGCCCGCGGGTCCCGGCCGGCGCCGAACCGTACGTACGACATGGCACCGCTGTGCGCGGCGGCGCGGGGGACGGTGGACCCGGCCATCGTGGCGCTGTGCCGCTGACCGCGTTGCGCTGACCGCGTGGCGCTGCGGGGCGCGGGAGGCGGGATTCGCTTGGATGGGCCCGGCGGGCCCCGGCCGGGGTCCCCACAGCCTCCACCCCCAGGAGTCGCCATGGCGAAGATCGCCCTCTTCGGCGCGACCGGCACCATCGGATCCCGCGTGCTGCGCGAAGCAGCCGGGCGCGGGCACCAGGTCACCGCCGTCGTCCGTGATCCCGCACGCCTCTCGGAGGCCGACGCGGGCGCCGCGACCGCGGTCGTCCAAGGCAACGTCCTCGACCCCGCGTCCGTGAGCCGGGCGGCGGCCGGGCAGGACGTGGTGGTGAGCGCCTACGGGCCCGGCCCCGGGGATCCCGGCACGCTCGTGAGCGCCGCCAAGTCGCTGGTCGGCGGCGTCCAGGCGCTCGGCGCGGACGGGCCCGGGCCGCGCGTCGTCACCGTCGGCGGCGCGGGCTCCCTGCGCACCCCCGGCGGACCGCTGGTCTGGGACCAGGCCGGGATCCCGGAGCCGGTCCTCGCCGTGATGCACGCCCACGGGGACGCCCTCGACTTCCTGCTGACCGTGCCGGCGGACGAGGTGCGCTGGACCTGCCTGAGCCCGGCCGCCCGGATCGAGCCGGGCGAGCGGACGGGAACGTACCGGCTGGGGAGCGACGACCTCGTCGTGGACGACGACGGCCACAGCCTGATCTCCACGGAGGACTACGCCGTCGCCCTCGTCGACGAGATCGAGCGCGACGCGCACCCGGGCAAGCGGTTCACGATCGGCTACTGAGCCGGGCCCGCGCCGACGCGCAGTGCGCCGGCGCGCGGGTGCGTCGGCACACTGCCGCCGGGTACGGAAGAGAGGTGCCGGACGGGCGGGGGGGGCTCCCGATATTCGCTGGTCCGGCCGCTTTCGGCCTCCGTACAGTGACGGAACCCACCGTCGTCGAGCAGGAGCGGACCATGCGCACGCACTACCCCCGGACCCCGCATCTGCCGTGGTCCCCGGGCGCGAGCTCCGACGACGTGCGGACCACCCGGCTCGACTCCCTGGCCGGCCGGGAGGTCGTGGTCACGGAGAAGCTCGACGGGGAGAACACCACCCTGTACTCCAACGGCCTGCACGCGCGCTCGCTCGACTCGGGCCACCATCCCTCGCGAGCCTGGGTGAAGGGCCTGCAGAGCCGGATCGGGGCGCGGATACCGGCCGGCCGGCGGGTCTGCGGGGAGAACGTGTACGCCCGCCATTCGCTCGCGTACGAGCAACTCGACTCGTGGTTCTACGGGTTCTCCGTGTGGGACGGCGACCACTGCCTGGACTGGGACCGGACGGCGGGCTTCCTGCGCGAACTCGGCGTGCCGGGGCCCCGCGTGCTCTGGCGGGGCGTCTTCGACGAGCGCGCGCTGCGCAGACTGCGGATCGACACGGCACGCCAGGAGGGCTACGTCGTGCGCACCGCGGCGGGCTTCGACCGCTCCGACTTCGGGCGCTGCGTGGCCAAGTGGGTGCGGGGTGGTCACGTGGCCACGGACACGCACTGGATGTACGCGGCGGTGGTGCCGAACGGACTCGGTCCGCAGGCCGCGCTGTGGGACGTCCGGTCGGGCGCGGAGCCCGACGGTGCGGGGCTGCTCGGCGCCCTGGGCTTCGACGCGGCCGCGCACGCGCCCGCGCTCGCGCTCGCGCCCGCTCCGGATGCGGATGCGGATGCGGATGCGGATGCGGATGCGGTCGGGGGCATCGTCGCCGAAGTCGCCGACCGGATCGACGGGTTGGCGGAGCGCAGGTCCGGGGAGGCGCGGCTGGCGGGGGTGCTCGCGGGCGCACTGCACGGCGTACCTCGGGCCCGGCTCGGCGCGCGGCTCGCGGAGGGACCGCTCGGGATGGCGACGGCGCGGCGGGTCGCGGACCTGGTCGGGCTGTATCCGGCCCTGCGCAGGCCCTTCCCCCACCCGGACGCGGAACGGCGGGCCGGACTGGCCAGGATGGCGCAGGCGGCCGATCTGGGGGTGCGGCCGTCAGGGCGGCGAAGGCCGACTCGTGGGCCCGGCGGCGCGAGCGGTCCCGGGCGAAGACCTCGCGGGCCACCGCGGCCAGCACCGCCGCCGGGGCGTGCAGGTCGAGGCGGCTGGCCTCGGCGACCTGCTTGGACCAGGCGGCCGGTACCGCCGCCCCGCCGGACAGCGCGCCCGCGATCGCCCCCGCCATGGTGGCGATGGAGTCGCAGTCCCGGCCGTAGTTGACGGCGCCGAGCACGGAGCCCTCGTACGCCCCGTCGGCGATGAGGAGCATGCCCAGCGCGATCGGGAGCTCCTCGATCGCGTGCAGGCGCGAGGGCCGGCGCGCGCCCAGCGACGGCTTGCGGTAGTCCGGGCCGACCGAGTCGAACGGGGCGATCGCCGCCCGCAGCGGCGCCAGGGCCGATTCGAAGTCCCGGTGCCGGGCGGCCTCTTCGACGACCGCGGAGATCGCCGCGTGCGTGCCGTCCTTGGCCAGGGACAGGGCGCTGTCGACGACCGACGCGGCCGTGGCGCCCGGCACGCAGGCCGCCGCCACCGCCGCCGCGAAGACGCCGGCCGCCTCCCGGCCGTACGAGGACTGGTGGGCACCGGTGACGTCCAGCGCCTCCGCGTACGCCCCTTCCGGATGGCCCGCGTTGACCAGGCCGACCGGGGCCATGTACATCGCCGCGCCGCAGTTGACGATGTTGCCGCTGCCCGCCTCGCGCGGGTCCACGTGGCCGTAGTGCAGCCGGGCCACGATCCACTTCTCGGCGAGGAAGATCCGCTGGAGGGGGAGGGCCTCGGCTTCGAGCTCGGGGATCCAGCGGGGGGTCGCCATCAGATCGGGGACCAGGTGCTCGGCGACCGCGTAGGCGTCCAGATGGTCCCGTACGGCCGCGTAGACCCGTACCAGCGCGTGCGTCATGAGGGTGTCGTCGGTGACGTGGCCGTCACCCTTGTGGTACGGGGCGATCGGCCGGGCCGTGCGCCAGTTCTCGTGCCACGGGCCGACGATGCCGCGCACGCGGCCGCCGTGCCGTTCCACGATCTGCTGCGGGGTCCAGCCCTCCACCGGGCCGCCCAGCGCGTCGCCGACCGCGGCTCCGACGAGGGCGCCGGTGATCCTGTCGTCCAGGGTGAGAGTGGGGTCGATCGTCATGTGCGGGTCATTCCTTGGGGGTGCGGCCGTGGCTGGGACTGGGGCTGGGGCTGGGGCTTCGGTGAGGTGAGTTCCGTACGGTCGAGCAGGGCGGCCAGTTCGACGAGGTCGGTGCCCGCCAGGCGGGGGAGGGCGCAGCCGGAGAGGGTGCGGCAGGCCTCGCGCCAGGCGGCGGGCAGCGAGTCGCCGCCGCCGAGCGCCCCGGTGAGGGCGCCGGCGAGGGCGGGGGCGGAGTCCGCGACGCGCGAGAGGCAGGCGGCGGCCGGGACCGCCTCGCCGACCCGTCCGCGGGCGGCGGTGGCGAGGGCGAGGGCCACGGGGACGGTCTCCGCGGCGGCGATCCCGTAGCTGTAGACGTGGTCGACGATCTGGTGCTCCAGGAGCGGGACGATGGCGAAGGCGCCGCCGTTCGGCTCCGCGCGGGCGAGCTGGACGGCGTGCCGGGCGTTGCGCCCGATCTCGGTGGCCTCCGGGAGCTGTTCGAGGGCGGCGTCGACGGCGGCGTCCGTACCCGCGCCGGCGAGTGCGGTGGCGATGGCGGCGGCCATGGCGCGGGCGCCGTGGACCCCGTCGCCGTCCTGGGTGTAGCGGGCGTCGAACTCGGCGAGGTCGGCCGCGGCGAGGGGGTCCCCGGGGTGGACGACGGCGAGCACGCAGGCGCGGATGCAGGCGGCGTCGTCGAAGTAGTGCGGGTTGTCGTGGCCGGTGGCGGGCGGGCGCAGGCCGGCGGCGAGGTTGCCGAGGCCGGCCCGGACGGAGATCCGGGCGCGCAGGGGGAGGACGGCGGACTCGACCTCGGGCGCGCGTTCGGCCGCCCTGGCCACTTCGCTGGCCAGGGCGTTCCAGGCCAGGTCGATGGCGGCGCGCATCCTGCGGGACCGGGAGAGGTCGCTGAGCAGGACCCCGGCGGCGCTGAGGACGGACTCGGCGGCGAACGCGGCCCATTCGGCGTCGTCGGAGGGGCCGAGGCGCAGCGGCTCCGGGGGCTGGTTGAGGGCGATGGGGACGGGGAGGGTGGTGGTGGCGTTCTGCTCGGCGAAGGTGTCGAGCTCGCGGGTGAGCCGGCGGGTCCACTCGGGCATCCGGCTGGCGCGGTGCCGGGCGGCGGGCCAGCCGGCGGCGTCGCCCGCGGCGAGGCCGAGGAGCAGCCCCTCGATCCGGCGGAGCCCTGCGGGGGGCCGGCCGGGCTGCGGTCCGGGGCCGGGCCCGACGGCGCTCGCGGGACCGAGGCCGGGCCCGGTCGCGGGCCCGGAGGCGTCGGCCGCCGGGCCGGCGGTACGGAGCTGCGCGGTGCTCCCCGGCCGGGGAGGCCGGGGCCCGGTTACTTCCAGGTCACGCCTGCCGAGTCGAAGGTCGCCACCTCGTGCATCGCGCGGGCCGCGCTCTGGACCAGCGGGAGGGCCAGCAGGGCGCCCGTGCCCTCGCCGAGGCGGAGGTCCAGGTCGACCAGGGGGCGCAGGCCGAGCTTGTTCAGGGCCGCGACGTGGCCCGGCTCGGCGCTGCGGTGGCCCGCGATGCAGGCGGAGAGGGACTCCGGGGCGATGGCGCGGGCCACCAGGGCGGCCGCGCCGGCGCTCACGCCGTCCAGGATGACCGGCGTGCGCAGGGAGGCGCCGCCGAGCAGGAGGCCGACGATCGCCGCGTGCTCCAGGCCGCCGATGGCCGCCAGCACGCCGATCGGGTCCGCCGGGTCCGGCTGGTGGAGCTCGAGGGCGCGGCGGACCACCTCGACCTTGCGGGCGTGCGTCTCGTCGTTGATGCCGGTGCCGCGGCCGGTCACCTCCGCCGGGTCCACACCGGTGAAGACCGAGATCAGGGCCGCGGACACCGTGGTGTTCGCGATGCCCATCTCGCCCGTCAGCAGCGCCTTGTTGCCCGCGGCGACGAGGTCGCGGGCCGTCTCGATGCCGACCTCGATGGCGGCGACCGCTTCCTCGCGGGTCATCGCCGGGCCGACGGAGAGGTCGGCCGTGCCCGGGCGGACCTTGCGCGGGAGCAGCCCCGGCGTGGCCGGGAGGTCCCCGGCGACGCCGACGTCGATCACGCAGACCTCGGCGCCCACCTGGTTGGCGAACGCGTTGCAGACCGCGCCGCCGCCGAGGAAGTTGGCGACCATCTGCATGGTGACCTCCTGGGGCCACGGGGTGACGCCCTGGGCGTGCACGCCGTGGTCGCCCGCGAAGATCGCGACGGCGGCCGGCTCCGGGATCGGCGGCGGGCAGACCCGGGACAGGCCGGCCAGCTGCGCCGAGATGATCTCGAGCATGCCGAGCGCGCCCGCCGGCTTCGTCATGCGCTTCTGCCGCTCCCAGGCCTCGCCGAGGGCCTTCGCGTCGAGCGGGCGGATGCCGGCGACGGTCTCCGAGAGCAGGTCGTGCGGCTCCTCGCCGGGCAGCGCGCGGCGCCCGTACGTCTCCTCGTGCACGACCCAGGACAGGGGGCGGCGCTGGGACCAGCCGGCCTGGGCGAGCTCGGGCTCGTCGGGGAACTCGTCCACGTACCCGACGCACAGGTACGCCACGACCTCCAGGTGCTCCGGCAGGCCGAGCGCGCGGACCATCTCGCGCTCGTCGAAGAAGCTGACCCAGCCGACGCCCAGGCCCTCGGCGCGCGCGGCGAGCCAAAGGTTCTCGACGGCGAGGGCCGAGGAGTACGGGGCCATCTGCGGCTGGGTGTGGCGGCCGAGGGTGTGGCGGCCGCCCCGGGTGGGGTCGGCGGTGACGACGATGTTCACCGGGGTGTCGAGGATGGCCTCGATCTTGAGTTCCTTGAACTGCTTGGCCCGGCCCTTGGGCAGCGACTTCGCGTAGGCCTCGCGCTGGAGCTCGGCGAGCTCGTGCATCGTGCGGCGGGTCTCGGCCGACTTGATGACGACGAAGTCCCACGGCTGGGAGTGGCCGACGCTGGGCGCGGTGTGGGCCGCCTCCAGCACGCGGAGCAGCACCTCGTGCGGGATCGGGTCGCTGCGGAAGCCCTTGCGGATGTCACGGCGTTCGCGCATGACGCGCAGCACGGCCTCGCGTTCGGCGTCGGCGTACGCGGGCGCGGGCTCGGTGGCCCCGGCCTCCGGGGCGGTCTCCGGCTCCGGCTCCGGCGCCGGTTCGCCTTCGGGCTCGGATGCGGGGCCGGTGCCGGCTTCCGCCTCGGCGGTGGGCTCGGCAGCGGGCTCGGCAGCGGGCTCGAAGGCGGTCTCGGGCTCCAGCGGTACCTCGGCCGGCGCGGCCGCGACGGCCTCGGGCTCCGGCGTCGGCTCGGCGGCCTGAACCACCGTTTCTGCGGGCTGCGGCTCGGGCTCCGCGGCCTGCTCCACGACCGGCTCGGGCTCCGGAGCGGGCTCGGGGGCCGGTACGACGACGGCCTCGGGGACCGCGGCGACGGGCTCGGCCTCGGCCTCGGGCTCCGCGGCGGCCTCGGCTTCGGCTTCGACCGGCCCGGAGCCCGTGAAGGCGACGGCGGCGGGGGCCGGCTCGGGCGCGGGCTCGGCCACGGGCTCGGGGGCCGCGAAGACCACGACGGGCTGGGGCTCGGACGGGGACTCGGGCTGCGGCTCGGGCTGGGCCTCCGCGGCGACGACGGCCGCCACGGGCTCAGGCACGGGCGCCGGCTCGGGGGCCGCCGCGGCCTGCGGAGCCTGCTCCACCGTCCACGGGGCCCCGGTCTGCACCGGGATCTCGGCCTGCGGCAGGTCCAGGTACTCGGGTCCCGCGGTCGGCGGACCGGCCTGGAGCACCGGGCCGGGCGTCACGGGGGTGCTCAGCAGGGAGACGAGCGGCTCCACGGCGGGCACGGCGGGCGCGACGGGGGAAATCGGGGCCGGACGTGGTCGAGCCGGGACGGGTCGTGGGCCGGCCAGATCGCCGCCGCGGCGAGCGCCGAGGCGAGGGAGATCGCGCCGAGGACGACGGCGGCCGCCGGCAGGCCGGCCCCGGCGGCGAGCCACCCGGCCAGGGGATAGGTGAGCAGCCAGCAGCTGTGGGACAGGGAGAACCGCGCGGCGTACGAGGCCGGCAGGTCGCTGTCGGCCGTCGAGCGGCGGACCACCCGGCCGCCGGGGGTGAGCACGGCCGAGCAGGCGGCGCCGATGGCGGCCCAGGCGGCCGGCACCGCGTACCAGGACCACCGGCCCGGAGCGGCGCCGGTGAGCGCCGCGACGGCGGCCAGGACCGCCGGGAGGAAGAAGGCGGCCGGGAGCATCACCGCGCGGTCGGTGCGGCGGCGCAGCGCGCGCGGCAGGAGCAGCGCCGTCAGCATGGAGCCGGCGCCGTACGCGCCGAGGGCGAGGGACACGGCGGCGGCGGGGCGGTCGAAGTGGTCGCGGACCACGACGACCGTGTTGACGAAGACCATGGACCCGGCGGCGGCGACCGCGAGGTCGAGGGCGAGCAGGGCCCGGAGCCTGGGCGTGGCCCAGAAGAGGCGGGCCCCGAACGCGGCCTTCGAGCGGCCGCGGGCGGCGTGCCCGGCGCTGCGCCCGGCGGGGACCGGCCGGGGCAGCACGGTGGACACGACGAGGGCCGCGGAGGCGGCGAATCCCGCGGTCGTCCCGATGAACAGCCGGTCGTAGGAGACCAGGGTCAGCAGGGCCGCGGCGAGCGCCGGGCTGAACAGGCTCTCCAGGTCGTAGGCGAGCCGGGACATCGACAGGGCCCGGGTGTAGTCGCGCTCTTCGGGGAGGATCTCGGGGATCGTGGCCTGGAAGACCGGCGTGAAGACCGCGGACGCCGCCTGCAGCAGGAAGATCAGGACGTGGACCTGCCAGATCTCGGTGACGAACGGCAGGGCGAGCGCGACACCGGCGCGGGTGAGGTCCATCGCCGCCATCAGGGTCCGGCGCGGAACCCGGCAGGCGAGGGCGCCGGCCATCGGGGAGATGGCCACGTAGGCGATCATCTTGATCGCCAGCGCGGTGCCGAGCACCGCCGGGGCGCCGGCCCCGGCGAGGTCGTAGGCGAGCAGGCTCAGCGCGACGGTCGCGAGCCCCGTGCCGGTCAGGGCGATGACCTGGGCCGTGAACAGACGGCGGTAGACGCGGTTGCGCAGTACCGAGAACATCGGGCCCGTCCCGGTGGTCGACGGCGGGAAACCGCACCATCATAGCCAACATGTGCATACGTGTGCACCTATTGATCGCGACGGTTCCGGGGATGGACGGCCGGGGCGACCGGTGGGGGGACTGCCGGGCGGGCGGCGGTCAGTCGTGGGGCGGGAGCGAGCCCAGCTGGTGGTCGGCGACGTTCAGGGCCTCGTCGACGAGCCGCCGCAGGTGTCCGTGGCGCAGGGCGTAGACGACTCGGCGCCCGTCCTTGCGGGTGGTGACCAGGCCGGCCAGCCGGAGTTTGGCGAGGTGCTGGCTGACGGACGGCCGCGCGGCTCCGCAGGCCTCCGTGAGGGTGGTGACATCGGCCTCGCCCCGGCCGAGCTCGTCGAGCAGGGCGAGGCGGGTGGCGTCGGCGAGCAGCGCCAGGACGGATACGGCGGCCGCCAGGCGCTCGGCCTGCTCCTGCGGGTTCTGCGCATCTGCGATGTGCGTGCTTGCGCTCATGTGCACATGTTACGTCGCCGGCGCCGCGCGAGCGTCGGGAGGAGGCGGCCGGAGGAGGTGGCCGGAGGGGCGTCGGCGCGGTCGGGAGCGCCGTGCGGGCCGTGCCGCGACGGCCTTCTGAGGGCTCTGGAGCGTCCGTTCGGGTGGAGTGGGGCCTTCGCGGGTGCCAAGTGCCGCTGGAAGCATGCCGGTCCGTGCTGTGCTGTGGCCACGGCCTTTGAACGGCCGTACGCGGGCCCGCCCGCTGTTCGCGGCAGGTCCGCCCCAACAGCGAAGGAGGACTGATGTCGCACTACCGCAAGGACCGGCCAAGCCGGCGCGCGATTGCCCAACTGCTGGCCTCTGTAGTCTTGTTGACCGTGGCATTGCTGGACGTTTCCGGGGCCCACGCCGCCGCGGTGCACTCCAAACCGAACCCCGACTGGGATGCCATCGCCCGTTGCGAGTCCAGCGGGAACTGGCGGGCGAACACCGGCAACGGCCATTACGGCGGACTGCAGTTCACCCAGTCGAGCTGGAACGCGGCAGGGGGCCGCAGGTACGCACCGCGGGCCGACCTCGCCACGAAGGCGGAGCAGATCGCGACGGCGAGGAGGCTCGCCAAGATGCAGGGCATGGGGGCCTGGACCTGCGCACGCCGCCGCTGAACGGCCGCCCCAAGCTCTGGAGTTCCTCAAGTCGGGTTGGTCCGGGGGCCGCGCGGGGGATTCCCCTGGCACGGACCGGATGGGACCGGACCGCAGAACGGGGGCAGGACATGGAATTCCTGGTGATCCTGGGGTTCATCCTCATCGTGCTGATCGTGGCCGCGTCGGGGGGACGCCGTCACCACCCGGTCGATCGTCGGCAGCGTCAGATGTGTATAGGGGACAGGCCCCCTGCCCCCTGCCCCTTGTACCGAGTACCGCCCGGCGTGGCCTACGGCCCGCCGGGCGGAGTCATGAAGACCGGCCGGGCCCAGTCCGGGGGTTCCGGGGGCGGTACGCGCCTCCCCGAGATCCCGGGCGGCCTGCGATCCACCCGCACGGCCGGACCGGCCCGCTGCTCGTCGGCGCCGTTCCCGGCCCCGGCGGCGGCTGTTTCGGTGGCCGTGGCGGCGCGCAGGGCCGCGATGAACTCCCGGCAGGATTCGTAGCGGTCCTCCGGGACCTTGGCCATCGCCTTCGCCACGACCTCGTCGGCCGCCCGCGCGATCCCCGGCCGCCTCTCGGCCAGGGGAGCCGGCCGGTCGTACTGGTGCGCCCACAGCAGCGCCGGAACGTCGTCGCGCTCGAAGGGCGGCCCGCCGGCGAGTGACTCGTAGACGACGCACCCGAGGCTGTAGACGTCGCACCTGCCGTCCACCGGCCTGCCGGCGATCTGTTCCGGCGCCATGTAGTCGAGCGTGCCCACGAACTCGCCCGCGGTGGTGAACCCGGTGAGCGACAGAGCCCTCTTCGTCAGCCCGAAGTCCGTGAGGTACGCGTGCTCGGGGTGGTCGCTGTCGGTGCCGGCGGCGACCAGGATGTTGCCGGGCTTGACGTCCCGGTGCACGAGATCGTGCTCGTGGGCCGCGTCGAGCGCGGACGCCACCTGGGCCGCGATGCGCACGGCGGTCGCCACGGGGAGCAGCCCGTCCCCGTCCAGGAGGGCCCTGAGGTCCGGGCCGTCGACGTAGCGCATGGCGATGTACAGGAGGCCCTCGGTCTCACCGGCTTCGAAGATCGGCACGATGTGCGGGTGGTCGATCCTCGCGGCCACGCGGGACTCGTGGGTGAAGCGGCGGCGGAACACGTCGTCGCGGGCCCGCTCCGGGGCGATCAGCTTGAGCGCGACCGTACGGTCCAGGCGCAGGTCCTTGGCGCAGTAGACGACGGCCATGCCACCGCGGCCGATCAGGCGCTCGATCCGGTAGCCCGCGATCTCCTGGCCGATCAGGCCGGAGGCCCGGCCCGTGTGAAGGCCTCGGTTCGCTGGCGTGCCCATCAGGCGCCTCCCCGCACCCCGGCCGACCGGGCGAGCGCTGCGTGCGGTCGATCGAACCGGCCGCTCTCCGGTACCCGAAAGTCTATCGAGTGATCCATCCGCGTGCCCGGCAAGGGCCCCGCGCACGGTGCGCGGGGCCCTTGGAAAACGTGCCGGCGGGGGTCAGTCCTCACCTCCGTTGCCTCCCCGGCCGCCCTGGCCGCTGGTCTGGCAGCCGATGCCGATGCAGATGCCGCCGTCGCCGCCCGTGCCGCCCTCGCCGCCGTCGCCGCCGGGCCGTGCGGCCCCGCCGTTGCCACCGTTGCCGCCGTTGACGCTGCCGCCGCACACTCCGGCACAGACCCCGCCGCGACCGCCGGCCGTGCCGTTGCCGCCCACGGGGCCGGTCGTGCCGTTGCCGCCGTTGGCGCTTCCGTTGCACTGGCCGACGCAGACGCCGCCCTTGCCGCCGTTGGTGCCGTTGACCGATCCGTCGCACTGGCCGGCGCAGACCCGGTCGCCGACGCGGACGCTTCCGTTGCCGACGTTGACGCTGCCGGCGCCGGCTTTGAGCTTGCCGATCACCTTTCCGGTACCGAGCCGGTTCCCTCCCTGGCCGCCGTCACCGGCGCCGTAGGCGAGGCCGTGCTGCTGGCTCGCGACGACCTGGGTCGCCGTGGTGGCCGGGGCCGCCATGGCGGCGGGCGCCATGGCGCCGGCGCCGATCAGGGTGGTCGAGACGGCGAGACCGATACGAAACTTCCAAGACTGCAGTCGCATGAGATTCTCCCTAGCCGAGAAACTGATTCCGATTCCACCGGTGATTCCGGTTCCGAAAAGACGCGGGCTCCCCGGCCCATTCGGGCCGGGGAGCCCTTCCCCCCCAGCTTTACCGTCCTTGGTTCCTCACTGGGAGAAGGGGGAGTCGCCTCCCATCAGGGCGAACCAGTCACCGTCTTCGTACTGCTGCTTCCAGGTGTCGAGCTGGCTCTCCGAGATCTTGTACTTGTCGGCGATCTTCTCCTTCATCTCGTCCGAGTCGTCGGCCAGCAGGATCATCACGATCTGTACCTTGTCGACCACCGAGAGGTCGGACTTGTCCTTGTCGGGCAGGTCGCTGAAGCGGAGGCATCCGGAGCGGCCGGACTTGCCGGGCTCACCGGGCTCGCCGGGCTTGCCGCCCTTGCCACCTTCTCCGCCCTTGCCGCCCTCGCCGCCCTTGCCGATCCTGAAGCAGGGTTCCGGGTGGTCAGCGACGACCGAGGAGCTGGTGCCGGCCGAGGTGGGGTGCTCCGACGCCTGCGCGGCACACGCCGTACCGGTGAAGAAGGCCAGGGAGACCGCCGCCAGGATGAGCGGACGCTGCCAGGTGGTCGTGAACATTGGATTTTCTCCGTTGCCGAGATCAAAAGGGGTGGGGGGATGGGGAGGGGTGCCGGAACCGTGGACGGGGCCCGAGACCGGGCCCGGCACCTTCAAAGCCTCGACCGTCTCGGGCCCCGTCCACGGTTCCGGCACCGTACGGCGCTACCGCGTCGAGGCCGAGGACGGCACGGGCATCGACCCGGACGAGGCCGCGCGCGCCGTCGACGCCGTCCTGGGCGACCGGCGCGGCTGGACCGCCGATCCCAAGGTCGCGTTCCGGCTGACGGAGTCCGGGCCGGTGGAGTTCACCGTACGGATAGCCACGCCGGCCACCACGGACCGGCTGTGCGCGGTGGTGACCGCGGAGCTGAAGGGGGAGACGAACTGCCGCGCCGGTCACGAGGTGGTGGTCAACCTCCGGCGGTGGCTGCTCGGTTCGCCGCAGTTCGACGGTCCGCCCGCCGAGTACCGGGCGCTGATCATCAATCACGAGGTGGGCCACGAACTGGGCCGCGGCCACGAGACCTGCCCCGGAGCGGGGTTGCCCGCGCCGGCGATGATGCAGCAGATCAAGGGCCTGCTGGGCTGCCGGTCCAACGCCTGGCCGTTCGACGCGCAAGGGAACTACGCGAAGGGGCCCGCCGTCCCCTGAGGTCAGCGGCGGCGGTGCAGCAGCCGCCCGCCGATGACGGTGGCCACGCAGGTGGTCGGGCCCTGCTCCAGGAGCTGGGCCGGGCCGGCCACCGCGAAGGCCGCGAACCGGGCCGGGGCGCCCGGTTCCAGGACCCCGTGGAAGGCCTGCTCGGCCGCGTCCCGGCCGGCGAAGGGGTCGAGGGCGGCCGGGCCCTCGTACGGAGCGGGCGGCAGGATCGCGAGTCCGGAGCGGGACACCGCGGTCCGCACCGACGGGACCGTGATCCGCCCGGCCAACGCGACCACGCCGCGCGCGAGGAGCTTCTGCGTGCCCCGCCGGGCGCTGTTGCCCCAGCGGGCCTCGGTCATCTTCAGGTCGGCGAGCGCCTCGGCGCCGGTGATCGGATCGGCCCCGAGCTCGGTGATCTCGTACGGGTCGTCCGGGTAGTACGTGCGCTCCAGCAGCTCGTCGCCGCCGCGCACCAGCAGCCCCGGGGTCAGCACCCCGGGCCAGTGGCGGGAGCGCGCGTGCGGATAGGCCGCGGCGAGCTCCTCGTACGGGCCCACGCGGGCGATGCGGTCGCCCTCGACCAGGACCGCGCCGCCGGGCAGCGGCGCGGACCCCGGACCGGTGGGACCGGTGACGAGGAGTTCTGCGGTGTGGATCGTCAGCACGGGCGCGTCAGTTCGTGGAGATGAGCTTCAGCTCGGGGTGGGCCGTGCCGCCTTCGATGGCGGTGGAGGAGATGTGCGAGACGACGCGGTCGTCGACCGGGTCGTTCGCCGGGTCCTCGTGCACGAGGAGGTGCTCGTACGTCGTCGCGCGCTGGGCCGGGACGCGGCCCGCCTTGCGGATCAGGTCGATGATCTCCATGCGGTTGGAGCGGTGCTTGGCACCGGCCGAGGAGACGACGTTCTCCTCGAGCATGATCGAGCCGAGGTCGTCGGCGCCGTAGTGCAGGGAGAGCTGGCCCGCCTCCTTGCCGACGGTGAGCCAGGAGCCCTGGATGTGGGCGATGTTGTCGAGGAACAGGCGCGCGATGGCGATCATGCGCAGGTACTCGAAGACGGTCGCCTGGGTGCGGCCCTTGAGGTGGTTGTTCTCGGGCTGGTACGTGTACGGGATGAAGGCGCGGAAGCCGCCCGTGCGGTCCTGGGTGTCCCGGATCATCGCGATGTGCTCGATGCGCTCGGCGTTGGTCTCGCCGGTGCCCATCAGCATGGTGGAGGTGGATTCCACGCCCAGCTTGTGGGCGATCTCCATGATCTCCAGCCAGCGTTCGCCGGACTCCTTCAGCGGGGCGATCGCCTTGCGCGGCCGCTCCGGGAGCAGTTCGGCGCCGGCGCCCGCGAAGGAGTCGAGGCCGGCCGCGTGGATCCGGCTGATGGCCTCCTCGGCGGAGACGCCGGAGATGCGGGCCATGTGCTCGACCTCGGACGCGCCGAGGGAGTGGATGACCAGCTGGGGGTAGGCCTTCTTGATGGCGGAGAAGTGCTCTTCGTAGTACTCGACGCCGTAGTCCGGGTGGTGGCCGCCCTGGAACATGATCTGCGTGCCGCCGAGCTCGACGGTCTCCGCGCAGCGGCGCAGGATGTCCTCGAGGTCGCGGGACCAGCCCTTCTTCGCGTCCTTGGGGGCCGCGTAGAAGGCGCAGAACTTGCACGCCGTCACACACACGTTGGTGTAGTTGATGTTGCGCTCGATGATGTACGTCGCGATGTGCTCGGTACCGGCGTAGCGCAGGCGCCGCGCGGCATCGGCGGCTTGGCCGAGCGCGTGCAGCGGCGCGTCGCGGTAGAGGTCGAGCGCCTCTTCCTTGGTGATCCGGCCCCCAGCGGCGGCTCGGTCGAGGACAGACTGGAGAGCGGCCTGGTCGGTCACCGGTGCGTCACCTTTCGGCTGTGTCGTTCGGCTGTGTCAAGGGTCCGGACCGATCCAGCCTACGCCAGCCGTTGCCCCGGCCGGGCGGGGGCCCTGGCCGGGGCAACGGCTGGCGTAGGCTGGATCGGCGGGCGCGAGCCCGACCGCGCGGCCGAGCCCTCCAGCGTGGCCGCCTTCGGCCAGTCCGCCTTGGCCTCCGCCCGGGCCCGGTCCGCCTGGACCTTGTTCTCCGCCTTGTTCTTCGCCACCAACTCCCGCGCCGCCTTGGCGCCTTGGGCGCTGACTGCCTTGACCTTGGCGTCCTTGTGCTTGGCGATCTTCGGGGCGCCGGGGAGGTCGGCGGCCGCCGCGATCGGTGTGATTGCCCCGGGCACGGCGAGAGCCAGGGCCAGGGCGGCTGCCAAGGGCAGCCGGCGGATTCCTCCGCCTGGTGGTCGGATGGACACGAAGACTCCATAGGGGTAGGGGTTTGGGTACAGGTGAGGCCGTGGCCGCCCCGTTTCACGGGCGGCCACGGCAAATCAGTGGGGTGTGGACCGTCAGCTGCCGGCGCCGAAGACGACGTCGGAGACCTGCTGGGCGTCCTTCACCGCGCCGGACCACAGGCGCATGCCCTTGACCTCGCCGGGCAGGAAGTTGCCCCAGGCGCTGTCGGTGAAGCCCTTGCCGACCGCGAGCTCACCGGTGCCGACGGCGACCGTGTAGGCCTTGGGCTGGCCCTGCCCCGCGGCGCCGACGTAGAGGGTGATGGTGCCGTCCTGGGCGTTGTGGACGCCGGTCACCTGGGCGAAGCCGGCGTTGAGCACGGCCAGGCCGTCGCTGACCGCCGAGGTCCCGGTGCCGTCGGCCGTCAGGCGGCCGAAGTGCCAGGTCCCTTCGACGAAGGACACCATCGTGGTCGGGTCCTGCTCGTCCGGCTGGGTCCGCACACCGGACTTCTCGAACCACAGGCTCCAGGAGGAGCCGGTGGCGGTGCGCTGGCCGATGACCTGGGCCTTGTAGCCGTCCGGCTTGGTGAGGAGGGCCGTGTTGTCGAGCTTCGCCTCGGCCGTCACCGTGAACGAACCGGAGTCGTCGACGACCGGACCGGCGGCGGTGGCCGCCTGCGTGGTGCCGTTCAGCTTGAGCGCGCCCTCGTTGACGGTGGTGCCGGTCGTCGCCGTCAGGGGACGGCCGTTGCCGGAGGTGTCCGCGAAGACCGGACCGGTCTGCGAGAGGTCCCACGCGCCGGCCAGGTCCAGGAACGGCTTGCCCGTCGCCGGGTCGAGGAGCGAGGCGTCCTGCTTGACCTCGAGATCGCTCAGCTGCGACTGCCAGGCCTTGACCTCGTCGACGCGGCCCGGAAGGAAGTCCACCATGGCACCTCGGTACTTGATGGCACCGAAGGTCATCGGCCCCGTCGAGGCGATGGGGTTCGCGACGAGCGCTTCGCCCTGGAGCTGGCCGTTGACGTAGAGCCGGGCCTTGTCGGTGGACTCGTCGTACGTGGCGGCGATGTGCGTCCAGACTCCCGCCCGTGCCACGTTGCGGCCGCTGATGCGCACGGTGGACGCGCCCCCGGCGATGGTGTCCTCCTGGGCCATCTGCATCGACCACGGCTCACCGGCGAACGCCGTGACGGCGACGCCGCTCATGTTCTGGCCCGCCTGACCCACCATCGAGTACGTCTTGTCCGTCCGGTCCAGGCGGACCCAGCCCGCGACGGTGAAGGACGACCGGGTGTCGATGACCGGCTTGGAGGTCACCGCGTACTGGCCGCTGCCGTTCAGCTGCAGCGTGCGGTCCTCGTGCGGGGCGGGCGTCTTCACCCCGCCACGGCGGCCGCTCTCCGGACGCAGGCTGCCGGTGGAGAGGTCGGCGTTCTCCCGGAGGGCCGGGTCGGTGGTGGAGGTGTCGAGGGCCTGGCCGTCGTACTCGTCGAAGTTCCAGTGGCCGACCGGCCCGGGCCCCTCCTTGACCACGAAGTCGACCACCTGCGTGTCACCCCAACGGCCGAGTGAGTCCTTGGCCTTCGCACTCAGCTTCATGGTGCCGGATACCGGCGGTGTCACACCGAACATGACGAGTGCCTTGCCCGGCACCTCCTTCCAGGTACTGCTGGTGGACAGCTTGTACTGGAAGGCCACGACGTCCCCGCCGCTGGTGAGCTGGACCAGCCCCGACTTGCCGGGCATGCCTCCGGCCACGCAGGACGTGCTCGTGCAAACGCTGTACGTGGACTTGAAGGAGATCCCGGGTGCGCGGGGCGCGGTGGTGTCCACGCGGAAGTAGCAGTCCGCGCTCGCGGCGCTGTCCCGGGCCAGGGATCCCGCGAAGGACTTGGTCCAGGCTCGGAAACGGTACGTCGCCCCGTCTTCCAGGGTGCCCGGCGTGTCGCTGGTGACCTTGACGTTGTCACCGACGTACCCCGAGCTCGGGCGTTCGATGTGGTTGGCGTCGCCCGCGTTGGCCTTGACCGGGGTCCAGCTCCCGTCGGCCTCCTCCTTCTCGGTCTGGAACGCGATGCGCAACTGGGCTTCGGCCTCTCCGCCCCAGACCGTCTCCGTGATGGCGGTCAGTGCGGGCGTCGGGTCCGAAACGACGGTCGGAGCATTCTCGTCAGCGGAGCAGATCTCGCCGGAGCCTGCGATCAGGCCCACGTAGATGGGGGTGTTGGGCTTGCCGATGTAGTCGACGGACAGCACCGCGTCGTTGCGGAAGCGCTTCCACGCCGAGGTGTCCGACTCGTCCTCCGCCCGCAGCTCCACCCGCCCCGTCCCTTCGGCCTACGACCCGGGACCGATCCCGCAGGTCAACGCCGCGAGTACGGTGAGGCCATGCATCCCGGACCCCGCGGACCCGGCAGCGGCCTGGCCGCCGTGAGCACCGCGCTGCTCGCCATGAGCCGCCGGCTCGAGGTGCGCGACGTGCTGCGCACGATCGTCGCCTCCGCCCGCGAGCTGCTCGACGCCGAGTACGCGGCCCTGGGCGTCCCGGACGACCACGGCGGTTTCGCCCAGTTCGTCGTCGACGGCATAAGCGAGGAGCGGTGGCGGGCGATCGGCCCGCTGCCCCGCCAGCACGGCATCCTCGCCGCGATGCTCCACCAGGCCGGCCCCGAGCGGCTGGCCGACGTACGCAAGGACCCGCGCTTCGAGGGCTGGCCCGCCGCGCACCCCGACATGTCCGACTTCCTCGGGCTGCCCATCCGGGACGGCGAGGAGACCCTCGGCGCCCTCTTCCTCGCGAACAAGCGAAGCGCCCCCGGCGGCGAGCGCGGCTTCACCGACGAGGACGAGGACCTCCTCGCCCTCCTCGCCCAGCACGCGGCGATCGCCCTCACCAACGCCCGCCTCTACGAGCGCAGCCGCGAGCTGACCATCGCCGAGGAGCGCTCCCGCCTCGCCCACGAGCTGCACGACGCGGTCAGCCAGAAGCTCTTCTCGCTCCGCCTGACCGCCCAGGCCGCCGCCGCCCTCATGGACCGCGACCCGGCCCGCGCCAAGGACGAGCTCCAGCAGGTCGCCGTCCTCGCCGCCGAGGCCGCCGACGAACTGCGCGCCGCCGTCACCGAGCTCCGCCCCGCCGCCCTGGACGAGGACGGCCTGGTCGCCACCCTGCGCAACCAGGTCCGGGTCCTGGACCGGGCCCACGCGGCACGGGTCACCTTCACCTGCGACGGCGTACGCGCCCTCCCCGCGGCCCAGGAGGAAGCGGTCCTGCGCGTCGCGCAGGAGGCCCTCCACAACGCCCTGCGCCACTCCGGCGGCGACCGCATCGAGGTCGCGCTGACCCGCCGCGAGGAGGGGGGAGCGGTGCTCCGGGTGAGCGACGACGGGACGGGCTTCTCCCCTCCCACCGTCCGCCGGGCCGGCCGCCACCTCGGCCTGGTCTCCATGCGGGACCGGGCGGCCGGCGTGGGGGGCAGCCTCACCGTGCACTCCGAGCCCGACGCGGGCACCACGATCGAACTGGAGGTCCCCGGTGGCTGAGACCCCCGGCCGGCCCGGCCCCGGCCGCATCAGGATCCTGCTCGTCGACGACCACCAGGTGGTCCGGCGCGGCCTGCGCACCTTCCTGGAGGTGCAGGACGACATCGAGGTGGTCGGCGAGGCCGCCGACGGCGACGAGGGAGTCACCCGCGCCGAGGAACTGCGGCCGGACGTGATCCTGATGGACGTGAAGATGCCGGGCACCGACGGCATCGAAGCCCTGCGAAGGCTGCGCGGGCTGGACAATCCGGCGCGGGTGCTGATCGTCACCAGCTTCACCGAGCAGCGGACCGTGGTCCCCGCCCTGCGCGCGGGCGCCGCCGGCTACGTCCACAAGGACATCGACCCCGACGCCCTCGCCGCCGCCATCCGCTCGGTGCACGCGGGCCACGTCCTGCTCCAGCCGGAGGTCGCGGCCGCCCTGATCTCCGGGGACGGCCACGGCCCCGCGTCAGCCGGCCGCGGCGGCAACCTGACGGACCGCGAACGCGAGGTGCTGCGGCACATGGCGGACGGCCGCTCGAACCGGGAGATCGCCCGCGCGCTGGTCCTGTCGGAGAAGACGGTCAAGACGCACGTCTCGAACATCCTGATGAAGCTGGACGTCGCCGACCGCACCCAGGCGGCACTGTGGGCGGTCAGACACGGGGTCACGGAGTGATTCATACGGTCGGGTGTATGTAGCCCACATGGCGTATCCCGTTCGTCGGATGAGCGTTCTTCATGACGTGCCGCGGCGGCTGGCCGCGGCAGACGTACTGGAGGACGAGAACGTGAAGAACTTCAAGAAGGCCACCGCAGTCACCATGATCGCGGGCGGCCTCCTCGCCGCCGGCGCGGGTGTCTCGTCGGCGCACGGCGGTGCGTCGGCGGAGGGCGAGGCCCTGAACTCGCCCGGCGTGGCCTCGGGGAACCAGCTCCAGCTCCCCGTCCACATCCCGGCGAACGTCGTGGGCAACACGGTCAACGTGATCGGCCTGCTCAACGGCGCCTGGGGCAACACCGGCGTCAACGCCTGACCCCCTTCCTGACGCGGTGCTCGCACTGCTCCGCAGGCTTCGCCCCGCTGCGCCGGGCCGTTTCCTGACGCGGTGCTCGCACTGCTCCGCAGGCTTCGCCCCGCTGCGCCGGACTCCGTCCGGCGAGGCAGTCGGGGCCGGCTGCCGGTCACACACCTCGGCCCCGCTTCCCTCCCTCTCCCCCGGAAGCGGGGCCGTCGCCGTGGGCGGCAGAACCCACCCCCGCCGGCGTGTGGGGCGCGGGGTCTGGGGCGGAGCCCCAGAAGGCCCGGCGCAGCCGGGGACGCTCGCGCGACGGCGCCGCACCCGAAGCCCCGCAGCCGCCCCCAGCCGCCGCAGGCACACCCGCAGCCCCTGCCCCCTACACACATCTGAAGCTGCGGGGCGGCCACCGGGGCGGGGCGGCGGATGACGAAGGCGGCCAAGGCGCCGGCGGCGAAGAGGGCGATCACCGAGACGGCGGTGCCGAGCCAGCTGGCTCCGAGCCACTGGGTGCCGAAGTAGCCGAGGGCAACGCTGTACCCGGCCCACGCGATGGCCGCCAGCACCGACCAGGGCAGGAACTCCTTGACCTTGCGCTGCGTCTTGCCCGCGCCGAGGGAGACCACCGAGCGGCCGGCCGGGGCGAAGCGGGCGACGACGACCAGCGCGCCGCCGCCGCGCGCGAGGGCGGTGCCGAGGCGTTCCTGGGCGCGGGTGAGCCGACGGGAGCGGGCGATGGCCCGGTCGAGGCGGGCCCCGCCGCGCTTGGCCAGCCGGTACGCGGCCATGTCGCCCAGCACGGAGGCGGTGACGGCCGTCACCAGCAGCGCCAGGATGTCCGGCACCTGGGCGTGCACGGGCACCGGCGCACCGGCCCCAGCGGCGCCGGCGGCCGCGGCGGCGGCCGCCGCCGCGGTGACGACGAGGACTCCGCTCGGCAGGACCGGCAGGAAGACGTCGAGCAGGATGGACAGCGCCACCAGGGCGTAGATCCATGGGCTCGAAGTCAGCGAGCCCAGACTTTCAAGCAAAGCGGGACTCCCCGGTCCGGTTGACGTGCTTCGGCGTGAAGCGCCGCAACGTCGCGGGGGAGCGGCAGGGGCGGCTGACAGCGGAACAGCGTACGCCGGGTGTCCACGGACCGGACGTCCGGGGGGTGATCGGGCGTGACGGCGTGTCCGGGCACCTGCCGTCCGGCGGCCGAGCCCTTGCCGCGGCCCTTCCCGCAGTCTTCCCCGGCAGCCCTCCCGTCTTCCCGAGTGCGCTTCCCGGCAGCCCTTCCCGGCCGCCTATTCCGGCGGCGTCAGGTCGCGGTCCAGGACCGTCGCCAGGCGGGGGCCCTTGCGGGCCTGGTCCAGGCGGAGCCGCGCGGAGCGGCCCGACAGCGAGAGGGTCATGAGCTGGTTGCCGAACCACGGGCCGCCCGTACGCCGCCAGCTCAGCGGGGGCCGTCCCGTCCGCCCGTGCCGGGAGAACCCGCGGCCCAGCCACCGGCCCCACCGCGACCAGCCGAGCCGGAAGCCCCACTTCACCGCGGTGTGGATGGAGTTGTGCACCGGTGAGCACGTCAGCTGGAACACCCGTGCCGTGCTGGGTATTCGGGGCTCGGCCACATACGCGTGATGCACGTCCCCCGAGAGCACGCACACCGTCGCGGGCGCCCGGGGACCCGTGCCCACCTCCTCGATCAGGTCGCTGAGCGCCGCGAACGAGGCGGGGAAGGCCGCCCAGTGCTCCAGATCGCTGCGCCGCCGCAGGTTCTCCCCGATCTTGGCCCACCGGGGACCCCGCTCACCCCGGCACAGTGCGGCGTTCCACACTTCCGCGTCGTGGACGAGCGGGGGCATCAGCCACGGCAGTGACGACCCGATGAGGAGGTGGTCGTAACCCCCGTGCCCGGCGAGGGCGTTGTCGCGCAGCCACTGCTGCTCCGCCGGGTCGAGCATGGCCCGCCCCTCCTCGTCGAGGACGCGGGCCGCCCGGGTGTCCACCATCAGCAGCCGGGACCGGCCGAAGTCGCGGCGGTAGCTCCAGCGGGCCGTGGCCGGGTCGGCGTCGGCCGAGGCGGCGAAGGCCCGTAGGGCATCGGTGCCGTCGGGGGTTTCACGGACCGCCGCATACAGCGCGTCGGCCGCGAGCTCGGCGGGGGAGAGGTTGCCGAGGTGCTGGTACACCCAGTACGACATCAGCCCGCTGAGGACCCGTTCCTGCCACCACGGCGTGGCCCGCATCTCGGCCAGCCAGGCGGCGCTGGTGTTCCAGTCGTCGATGACGTCGTGGTCGTCGAATATGTGCAGGCTCGGGACCGTGGAGAGGAGCCAGCGGATCTCCGGATCGAGCCAGGACTCGTAGTAGAGCCGGGTGTACTCCTCGAAGTCCGCCACCTGGGCGCCCGGGGCTTCGCGCAGGTCCCGCCGGGCCGACAGCCACTGGCGGGTGTCCCGGGACAGGTGGTCCGCGTACACCTGGTCGCCCAGGAGGAGCAGGACATCGGGCCGTACCGCGTCCGGATCGACGGCCAGCTGGGCCGCGAGGGTGTCGAGCGCGTCGGCGCCGTGCGGCCCGCGCCGGTCGGCCGGCGGGGCGGCCTGGCGGCAGGAGCCGAAGGTGAGGCGGAGGGGGTGCGGAGGGTGCGCCCTCGCGGTGGCGGGCGTGGTGATGGTGCTCGGCGGGAAGTGGGTGTCGGGCAGCGGCCAGACGCGGACGCCGTCGAGCAGTACCTCATACGCCGTGGTCGAGTCCGGGGTCAGGCCGGTGACGGGGACCATGGCGTAGTGGTGGCCGGCGACCTGGAAGGTACGGACACTGCCTCCGGCGCCGTCCGAACAGAGCACCTCGGCGGTGCACGGGCGGTCCGCCTCGAGCCAGATCGTGGCGGAGTCGCCCGTCTCCCAGTTGACGTAACGCAGCAGTGGTCCCAGACGCATTGCGGTCATGCAACTCCCCCTCCTTCGTCCTGTCTTGCCCCTGTGATCACGTTACGACGGAGAGGGTGGGGTCCACCTCCCCCTGGCGGGGGAAAGATCCTTGGCCAGGGGTGAGGTGGGTGAGTGGGTGCCATCCCCCCCTCGCGCCGTCATCTCCTCCGGCGCCCGCACCACTCTTGGAACCCCCCTCTTGGAAAACCCCCGCTACCGCATCCTTTCTTTGGGCGCCGGAGTGCAGTCGTCTTGCCTGCTCGCACTTTCCGCCGAAGGAATACTCCCGCGCATCGACTTCGCGGTCTTCGCCGACACAGGCTGGGAACCCCAGACCGTTTATGACCACCTCGACCGACTGGAACGCGAGGTAGCCAACCCGGCCGGTATACCCGTGCTTCGAGTTTCTTCCGGGAACATTAGGGACGACGCCCTAGATCCGGAACACAGATTCGCCTCCATGCCGCTCTACATTCTCAACCGAGACGGCCGTCCGGGAATGACCAGGCGCCAATGCACGGGCGAATACAAAATTAAGCCGATTAAACGACAGGTCCGCGAACTTCTGGGATTTCCCTATCCTCAGCGGGTACCCAAGGGGCTTTACGTCGAGCAGTGGGTCGGGATATCCACGGACGAGTTCCATCGCGCCAAGGATTCCGACGTGAAGTACATGCGCAACCGGCATCCGCTGATCAATGATCTCGACTGGTCGCTCGCCGACTGCATACGCTACCTCTCCAGCATCGGCCTGGCAGATACGCCCAAGTCGAGCTGCCTTGGGTGCCCGTTCCACGGCAACGCGCAGTGGCGAAGCCTGAGGGACGCTTCCCCGACGGAATGGGATGACGTTGTCGCCTTCGACGCAGCCATCCGGAAGGGAAACGCGAGGGCCAACGCGTCGGGTAATCCGCTGTTGGGCGAGGCCTTTCTGCACCGCTCCCGCGTCCCGCTTGGTGTGGCTCCCATCGACCACGTCACCCGCTCGGAACGCGACGCCGCCGAACTCGACGAGCTGGAAATCGGTGTGGTCAACGGGTGCTCGCCCTGGGCCTGCCGGGGCGACGAGCCGGACCAGGGCGACTTCGGGCTTGCCTCGTGATGGACAGGCTCGTGGTGGACCTCTTCGCCGGCCCCGGGGGCTGGAGCCACGCCCTGCACATCCTCGGGGTGCGCGACGTCGGTCTCGAATGGGACGAGTGGGCGTGCAAGACCCGCGTCCGCGCAGGCCAGTTGACCATCCGTACCGATGTGGCGATGTACCCGGTGTGGCCGCTGGTCGGCCGCACCCACGGGTTCATAGCGAGCCCGCCCTGCCAGGCCTGGTCAATGGCCGGCAAGCGCCTCGGCCTGGTCGACCAGCCGCTCGTCCACCAGGCCGTCGCCGACCTCGCCGCCGGACGGGACACCCGGGCGCAGCTCCTGACCGCCTGCAAAGACCCCCGGAGCCTGCTGGCCGCAGAGCCGATGCGCTACCTCCACGCCCTGCACTCGGCCGGCCAGCCGGAGTGGATCGCCATGGAGGAGGTCCCGGACGTCCTGCCGCTCTGGCGGCAGTACGCCTCCATTCTCCGGACCTGGGGCTTCTCCGTCTGGACCGGAATCCTCAACGCCGCCGACTACGGGGTACCGCAGACCCGACGGCGCGCGATCCTGATCGCCTCCCGGACCCGCGTAGCCGAACCGCCAGCACCGACGCACGCCCAGAGCGCCGAGCCCGAGTCGCTCTTCGGCCCGGGCCGCGAGAAATGGGTGTCCATGGCCGAGGCGCTCGGCTGGGGCGCCACCGACCGCCCCGTCCCGACAGTCTGCGCAGGCGGCGGGCCAGGCGGAGGCCCAGAGCCTTTCCCGTCCGGAGCCCGCAAAACCCTGACCGACGCCCGCGACCGCGGCACCTGGAAGCCCCCCAACACGCCCCCCGAAACCAAGCGGACACGAACGCGTCCATCCCGCCCCGACGCACCAGCCTGCACCTGCGGGCGCCACCCCTGGGCCTGGTCACTGCGAAGCAGCAACCAGGCCAACGCCACCATCCGCGGCATCAACGAGCCGGCCGGAACCCTGTTCTTCGGGCACCGGGCGAACGAGTGCGTATGGGTCGCCGAACCCGCAGGAACCGCTCCCGAAGCCGAGGCCGCTGCACCCGAACCCATCCGGATCACCGCCGCCGAGGCAGGAACACTGCAGACCTTCCCCGCGGACTATCCGTGGGCAGGCACGAAGGGTGCACAGTTCAGCCAGATCGGGAACGCCGTCCCGCCCCTGCTTGCCGGCCATCTCCTTGCACCGCACCTCGGCAAGACCCTGTCCCGCTCCGACTTCATCCTGGCCGCCTGATGCCCAACTCTGCAGGAACTGAGCCGGACTTCAGCCTGGCGGACATCCCACCGAACCCACCTGTCTACTTTGCCGAGCAGGCCCTTCTCGGCGGCCTCCTCCTCGACCCGCACCGGATCAAGGCGCTCGGCCCGCTCGGCCCGGACCACTTCGCCTCCGCCATCCACCGGGCGATCTTCGCAGCGATGGCCGCACTCCCCGCACCCTCTCCGGACCTCCACGCCAAGGAACCGGTGTGGATCACAGCAGTCCTCACCCACGCCCGCCCTCACGCCCGCGGGCTGACCCCCAGCTACCTCCACGCCCTCGCCGGGGCCTGCCCCGACCCGGCTCACGCCCCCGCGTACGCGCGGATGGTCCGCTCCGACCATGCCCGGCGGACCGTCCTCATGCACGCCGGCCTCCTCGTCCAGGCAGCCACCGACAGGGGCCTGCCGGACCCGGCCACCGTGACACTGAGCCGGGCAGATGCTCTCGCCACGCCCCCAGCAGGGCGTACACCGTGGAGGCCTTCGCGGCCGGCTCCGAGGCGCCCTCGGGGGTCATGGTGATGTCGGCGAAGGCCATCCGCTTGCCGAGTTTGGTGATCCGCACGTCGACCAGCACGTCGGCGCCGACCACCGGCCGCTGGAAGCTGGTGGACTGCTGGACGGTGGTCATCGGGCCGTAGGCCCCGCGCGCGGCGGAGACCGCGATGACGGTGGCGGTGTCGGCGGCCGCCATCAGGGCCTGGCCGGACAGGCCGCCGCCGTCCCGGGCGAGGGCGTCCGACCAGGGCAGCCTGAGCACGGCGTGCCGCTCGCCCGTCTCTTGGACGGTGAGCCCGAGGGCGAGCACCCACGGGGCGAAGTTGTCGTTGAGGATCTTGTCCGCGTCTGCCGGTGTCAGCGTCACCGCCCGATTGTGGCGGCCCGACCCGGACCGCCACAACTCCACTGCCGGATCAGGGCAGTACGCACCCCGGCCGGACCCGGCCGCGTTTCGTCGGGCCGGCAACGGCGGGCCGCGCGGGTCAGAGGGTCGCGGCGAGTTCCGTGCCCTGCCGGATGGCCCGCTTGGCGTCGAGTTCGGCGGCCACGTCGGCGCCGCCGATCAGGTGCGCCTCGACCCCGGCCGCGCGCAGGGCCTCGTACAGGTCGCGGCGCGGTTCCTGGCCGGTGCACAGCACCACGGTGTCGGCGGGTACGAGGCGCTGCTCGCCGCCCACCGTGATGTGCAGGCCTTCGCCGTCGATGCGGTCGTACGCCGCACCCGCGACGGAGACGACCCCACGGTGCTTGAGCTCCGCGCGGTGGATCCAGCCGGTGGTGGTGCCGAGGCCCGCGCCGACCTTGGTGGTCTTGCGCTGGAGCAGGTGGACCTGGCGCGGCGGGGCCGGCCGCTCGGGGGCGGTGAGGCCGCCGGGGCCGGAGTACGAGGTGTCCACGCCCCAGTGGCGGAAGTAGACCTCGGGGTCCTGGGAGGCGCCCTCGCCGCTGTCGGTGAGGAACTCGGCGACGTCGAAGCCGATGCCGCCGGCACCGAGGACGGCGACGCGCTCGCCGACGGGGGCCCCGTCGCGCAGCACGTCGAGGTAGCTGAGGACGTTCGGGCTGTCGACGCCGTCGATCTCGGGCGTGCGGGGGGTGACGCCGGTGGCCACGACCACCTCGTCGTAGCCGCGCAGGGTCTCGACGTCGGCGCGGGTGTTCAGCTTGACCTCGACCTCATGCTCGGCGAGCTGGGTGCCGTAGTAGCGGATGGTCTCCGCGAACTCCTCCTTGCCCGGGATGCGGCGGGCGACGTCGAGCTGGCCGCCGATGTGGCCGGAGGCTTCGTAGAGGGTGACGGCGTGGCCGCGGCCGGCGGCGGAGACGGCGCAGGCGAGGCCGGCGGGGCCGGCTCCGACGATGGCGACGCGCTTCTTCAACTTGGTCGCGGACAGCGTCAGTTCGGTCTCGTGGCAGGCGCGCGGGTTGACCAGGCAGCTGGTGATCTTGCCGCTGAAGGTGTGGTCGAGGCAGGCCTGGTTGCAGCCGATGCAGGTGTTGATCGTCTCGGAGCGGCCGGCGGCGGCCTTGGCGACGAAATCGGCGTCGGCGAGGAAGGGCCGGGCCAGCGAGACCAGGTCGGCGCGGCCGTCGGCGAGCAACTCCTCCGCGATCTCCGGGGTGTTGATGCGGTTGCTGGTGACGAGGGGGACGGAGACCGCGCCCATCAGCCGCTTGGTGACCCAGGTGTAGGCGCCGCGCGGAACGGAGGTGGCGATGGTGGGGATGCGGGCCTCGTGCCAGCCGATGCCGGTGTTGATGATGGTGGCGCCGGCCGCCTCGATCTCCTTGGCGAGGCGCACGACCTCGTCGAGGGTGGAGCCGCCGGGGATCAGGTCGAGCATCGAGAGGCGGTAGACGAGGATGAAGTCCTCGCCGACCGCCGCACGGGTGCGCCGGACGATCTCCAGCGGGAAGCGCATGCGGTTCTCGTACGCGCCGCCCCAGCGGTCGGTGCGCTTGTTGGTGGCCGCGGCGATGAACTCGTTGACCAGGTACCCCTCGGAGCCCATGATCTCGACGCCGTCGTAGCCGGCCAGCTTGGCGAGGCGGGCGGCGCGGACGAAGTCCTCGACCGTGCGCTCGACCTCGGCGTCGGTGAGGGCGTTCGGGACGAAGGGGCTGATGGGGGCCTGGATGGCGCTGGGTGCCACCAGGTCCTTGTGGTAGGCGTAGCGGCCGAAGTGGAGGATCTGCATCGCGATCTTCCCGCCCGCTCCGTGCACCGCGTCGGTGACCACGCGGTGTTCGGCGGCCTCCTCCTCGGTGGTGAGGCGGGCGCCGCCCTCGAAGGGCCGGCCGGCGTCGTTCGGGGCTATGCCGCCGGTGACGATCAGCCCGGCTCCGCCGCGAGCGCGCTCGGCGTAGAAGGCGGCGAGGCGCTCGAAGCCCCGCTCGTGCTCTTCGAGGCCGGTGTGCATGGAGCCCATGATCACGCGGTTCGGCAGGGTGGTGAAGCCGAGGTCCAGGGGGCTCAGCAGGTGCGGGTACCGGCTCTGGGAACTCATGAGGGGGCGCCTCCTCGCGCGGGGGTGATGAACCTGTTCTAGCGAGCGGGCGCTTATTTTGCAACTAGGTGCAAAACCCGGACCCGGTTCCCCGCGCCCGCCCACCCCCCCGGCCCCCGGCGCGGATGCGGTCCGGGACTCACCGTGACCGCGCTGCTGAAGCTGGTCGACGAGGGGAAGGTCGGGCTGGACGATCCCATCGGCACGTACATCGACGGGGTGCCGAACGGCGACCGCATCACCCTGCGCGAGCTCGCCGAGATGCGCTCCCGGCTCCTGTCGCCCGTGCCCCGGGCCGGGGTTACGTTGGACGGGTGAGCACGACACGGTTGCGCAGGGCGGCTGTGGGAGCAGCCGCAGTGGGGCTCCTGATGGTGCCCGTGGGGGCCGGTGTCGGGTACGCGGTGGACGCGCCGACACCTCCGGCGGCGAGCAGTCCGGCCGCATCCGAGGACTTTCCGCAGCTCACCCCCGCCATGGCGCGCCAGCTGGACGACGCCGTCCGGAAGGTGATGGACGAGGCCAAGGTGCCCGGGGTGCAAGTGGCCCTGTCGGCGCCGGGCAAGGGGGAGTACGTACGGGCCTTCGGCGTGGCCGACAAGGCCACCGGCGCGCCCATGACCGACGGCCTCAACATGCGGATCGGCAGCGAGACCAAGACCTTCACCGTGACCGCGCTGCTGAAGCTGGTCGACGAGGGGAAGGTCGGGCTGGACGATCCCATCGGCACGTACATCGACGGGGTGCCGAACGGCGACCGCATCACCCTGCGCGAGCTCGCCGAGATGCGCAGCGGGCTGTTCAACTACTCCGCCGACGAGGACTTCTACAAGGCGCTGACCAGCGACCCCCGGCGCCCCTTCACCCCGCAGGAGCTGCTCGCGTACTCCTTCAAGCACCCGGTGCTCTTCGAGCCGGACGCGAAGTTCAACTACTGCAACACCAACCTCATCCTGCTCGGCCTCGTCGTGGAGAAGATGAGCGGCCAGAAGCTGGCCGACTACATCACGAAGGTCGTCATCGAACCCGCCGGGCTGAAGCACACCCTCTTCCCGACCGGCGCCGAGTTCCCGGAGCCGCACGCCCAGGGCTACACCGACCAGACCGCCTCCGGGAAGACCGAGGACGCCACCGACTGGAACCCCTCCTGGGGCTGGGCGGCCGGAGCGATGATCTCCGACCTCACGGACCTGCGGCAGTGGGCCAAGGTGCTCGCCACGGGTGAGCTGCTGACCCCGGCCACCCAGGCCGAGCGGCTCAAGGTCGTGGAGGCCCTCCCGGGCACCGGCTACGGACTGGGCATCTTCAACGTCCAGGGCTGGATCGGGCACAACGGTTCCATCCCCGGCTACCAGACGCTGGCCGTCTACGACCCGCAGTCGAAGGCCACCCTGGTCGTCCTGCTCAACACCGACATCTCCGCCGAGGGCGAGGAGCCGAGCACGCTGTTCGGCGAGGCGATCACCAAGATCGTCACCCCGGAACACGTCTACACGCTGCCGGCGCAGCCCGTCACCGGGAAGGACTGACGGTCCGCCGCCCGCTCCCCGAAGGTGCCGCCGCCCATGGGGCGGCGGCACCTGTCCGTGTCCCCCCGCGCACAATGGAGCCGGCGCGCGGGAGTGGCAGGGCAGTGGCAGTGACAGCTGGCAGTGGACTAGGGAGAACGATGTGAACGGTCAGACGGCACAGGGCGAAGTGCAGGGCGAAGCGCGGGGCGAAGCGCAGGGCGTGGACGGACCGGCCGAGGTGGTCCTGCGGGTGGCGGGCGAGGCTGACTTGGACGTCGCCGCCGAGCTCTTCCGCGGCTACCTGGAGTTCTACGAGGTGGAGGTCGAGGACCCGGACCGGCCGCGCGCCTTCCTGGCGGAGCGGCTGGCGAGCGGCGACTCCTTCGTGCTGCTCGCCGAGGTCCCGGGCGCGGGCACGGTCGGCTTCACGCAGGTCTACCCGATGATCTCCTCGCTGGCGATGCGGACCGCGTGGCTGCTGAACGACCTGTACGTGGCTCCGGCCGGCCGCCGTACGGGCGCCGGCCGCGCGCTGCTGCGCGAAGTGCTGCGCCGGGCGCGGGAGGCCGGGGTGTCGGGCCTGCAGCTGGAGACGGCGTACGACAACCACGTGGCGCAGGGGCTCTACGAGGGGGAGGGGTTCGTCCGCGAGGAGTTCCACATGTACTTCCACGACCTCTCCGAAAAGATCTGAGGACGGGCTGCAACATAACGGTGCCCCCGTCGCGTCATTGGGATGGGACGGGCGCGAAGGGGGAGCGGATGTGGAAGGTACGCAGAGACGGGTTCCGTGAGTTCGCGGAAGGCCGGTCGGCGCATCTGTACCGGTCCGCCTGCCTGCTGACCAGCGGTGACACCCATCTCGCGGAAGATCTCGTACAGGACACCCTGGGGCGGATGTACCTGCTCTGGGGGCGCGTCAACCGCATAGACAACCCCGCGGCGTACGCGCAGACGGTGCTGGTACGGGCCTTCCTGACGCACCAGCGCCGCCGGTCGACGGGGGAGCGCCCGGTCGGGGAGTTCCCCGAACCGGGCGCCCGGGCGGTCGGCGAGGCCGATCCGGTGCTGCGGCTGACGCTGCTGGAGGCGCTGGGCCGGCTGGCGCCGAAGGACCGGGCGGTACTGGTGCTGCGGTACTGGGAGGACCGCAGCGTCGAGGAGACCGCCGACGCGATGAACGTCAGCTCGGCGGCCGTCCGGACCAGGTCCTCACGGGCCCTGAGCCGGCTGCGGGAGCAACTGGGCGGCTCGTTGGCGGAGTTCTCGAGCCGCTGAGCGGGCGGGCCGGCCCGCCCGCCGCCGGCTCCCCCTTTTCCCCTGTCTCTTTTACACCTCTCCGGGCCCAGCGGTGCGCCACGAGGGCGGTCCGGGGGACCGGGGCGGGCACGGCGGCCGACTCCGCTCCCCGGGTGCGCAGTTCGGAGCGGCGGAGCTTGCCGGTCTCCGTACGGGGGAGGTCGGTGACGAACTCCACGGCCCGCGGGTACTTGAACGGGGCGATGGCCCCCTTGACGTGGTTCTGGAGCTCGCGGACGGTCTCGGGCGCGGCCGGGACGCCGTCGCGCAGCACCACGAAGGCCTTGACGAGCATGCCGCGGCGCTCGTCGGGGACCCCGACGACACCGCAGTCCGCCACGTGGGGATGGCCGGCCAGCGCCTTCTCGACCTCGGGCCCCGCGATGTTGTAGCCCGAGGAGACGATCATGTCGTCGCTGCGGGCCACGTACCAGAAGTAGCCGTCCGCATCGCGGATGTAGGTGTCACCGGTGATGTTCCACCCGCCCCGGACGTACGTGGACTGGCGCGGGTCGTCCAGGTAGCGGCAGCCCGTGGGCCCGGTGACGGCGAGCAGCCCGGGGTACCCGTCGGGGACGGGCGCCCCGTTCTCGTCGACCACGGCGGCGCGGTAGCCGGGGACGGGCCGGCCCGTGGAGCCGGGCCGGATGTCCTCGTCCGCGGCGGCGATGAACACGTGCAGCATCTCGGTGGCGCCGATGCCGTCGATGATGCGCAGCCCGGTGGCCGCGTGGAACTCCTCCCACACGGCGGCGGGCAGCGGTTCGCCCGCCGACACGCAGCGGCGCAGGCCGGCCAGCCGGTCGGCCGAGCCGGCGGCCAGGATCGCGCGGTAGGCGGTGGGCGCGGTGAACAGGACGGTCACCCCGTGCGCGGCGACGAGGTCGGCCAGTTGCGTGGGCGTCGCCGATTCCACGAGCAGGGTGGAGGCCCCGACCCGCAGCGGGAAGACCACCAGACCGCCGAGCCCGAAGGTGAACGCGAGCGGCGGGGTGCCGGTGAACACGTCGTCGGGGTTCGGCCGCAGGACGTGCCGGGAGAAGGTGTCGGCGTTGGCGAGCACGTCCCGGTGGAAGTGCAGGGTCGCCTTGGGCCGCCCGGTGGTGCCGGAGGTGAAGGCGATGAGCGCCACGTCGTCCGCGGCGGTGTCCACGGTGGTGAAGACCCCGTCCTTGGCGGCGCAGCGGACGGCGAGGTCGTCCTCGCCGGGGCCGCCGTACGCGATCACCCGCGGGGCGGTGGCGTCGGCGCCATCGGCATCGGCGCCGGTCGTGGCCGTTGCCGCCACCGCGGCTTCGAGTTCTTCGAGGGAGCGGTGGTCGCACAGGGCGATGGCGGGCCGGCTGATCTCGCACAGCCCGGTGAGCTCGGCGGCCCGCAGCAGCGGCACGGTGGTGACGGCCACGCCGCCGGCCTTGAGCACGCCGAACCAGGCGGCGACGAGCCAGGGGTTGTTGGGGCCGCGCAGCAGTACGCGGTTCCCGGGACCCAGGCCCAGGTCCTCGGTGAGCACCTGGGCGACCTGGTTGGCGCGCCGGCGCAGTTCGCCGTAGGTCAAGCGCTCGTCCGGGGTCAGCAGGCAGGGGCGGTCGGGGCCCCAGCGCTCGACGGCGTCGTCGAGGAGGCTGCGGGCGCAGTTGAGCCGGTCGGGGTAGTCCAACTCCGGAAGATCGAAGTGGAGTCGGGGCCAGAGCTCGAACGGCGGAAGCCGGTCGCGGCAGAAGGAATCGGCATGCGCCGAAGGGGAGAGCTCCATGGGGCGGCACCTCAATCAGGGAGCAGCGGGGGAGATGGGGCAAGTATCTCGATAAAATGGCGGCCGTCAATTCCTCGCGATATTTCTGTGAGGGAATCGTCATGCTCGGCGCCGCATCCGGCGCCCCGCCGCGACGGCTCTCACGCGGCTTTCGCGCGGCTCTCCGGGGGTTCCCTGCCCCCTTCGTGGCCTCCGGTGTGGGCTTCGCCACTCGTCAGGCGGCCGGTATGCGCACGCGCACGGATTTGCCGAACTCGTCGGCGCTGAAGCTGAGTCGGCCGCCGCTCTCGGCCGCCATCAGCTGGACGATCAGCAGCCCCCGCCCGCCCTCGGCGTCCGGGTCGACCTCGCCTCGGGGGTGCGGCAGTCGGGGGAGCGAGGAGGCCCCGTCGGCCACCTCCAGCTGGAGCCACCCTCCCCGCAGGGAGATCCCGACCCGCAGCCGACCGGCTTCGGCGGCGTGCAGGACGACGTTCGCGACCAGCTCGCTGACGGCGAGCAGCAGGACGTCCGCGATCTCGCCGGCGATCTGCCAGCCGTCGAGGGCGGAGCGGACGCGGGAGCGCATCAGGGGGACGGTCGCCGCGGTGGGCCGCGCGGCCCAGTGGCCGAAGCCGCGGGCCCGGGAGGCGGCTGCGGAGACCGGGTCGGACAGGCCGACCGGGTCGGACGGCCCGGCGGGACCGACCGGGCCGGAGTGGGGCGGGGTGCCGCGGGGAGGCCCAGACGGCCAACCGGGTGCTGGGGCGGGCAGTGCGCGTGCGCGGCGCGGGCGGGGGCGGCGACGGCCAGGCGCGGGTGGCGGGCGCGCTGGGCGAAGGGCGGCGGACCGTCGAGGCGCTGGACCCGAGCGAGAGCGCGGGGAGCTCGACGAAGGGCGTGCGCAAGTTCGTCTCGAAGCTGCCCGGCGGCAACAAGTGCCGCGACCACGTGGCGAAGTACGCGTCCTCGCAGGCGACCCTCAGCCGGGTCGTCGGCGCGCTGCGCGGCGGCCAGGACGAACTGCGCCGCGACAGCGCAGCCCTGCACACCGGGGCGGGCGGGGGCGCGCACCGTCCCGACCGGTCGCCGATCCCGCCGAGATCCCCGGTCTCCGGCGCGGTGCCGGTGCCGGCGGATCCGACGGCACTGCCCGGGAACGGGGCCCGGGTCGTGACCCGGCCCGCCGAGCAGGCCGCGGGCGGGGCGGCGGGAACAGCAGACCGAGAAGGTGGAGCGGGTGGAACCGGTGGATCGCACGGACGCTGAACCGCGGCGGCGGCGGCGGCCGCGGCGGACGGCACGCGGGCTCAGGGCCTGGGCCCTCGGCGCGGCCGGGCTGCTGCTCGCGGGCTGTGCCTCCATGCCCGAACGCGGTGAGATCCGCCCCGTCGAGGCCTCGCAGGGCGTCGACTCGCAGGTCCGCGTGTTCGGCGTGCCGCCGGCCGACCGGGCCAGTCCGCAGGAGATCGTCGACGGCTTCCTCGAGGCCATGACCAGCGACGACCCGCAGCTGCAGACCGCCCGCAAGTACCTCACCGAGGACGCGGCGAAGAACTGGAAGCCCGGTTCGGCGGTCACGGTGCTCTCCGCGGGCCTGGACCGGGTCTCGGTGCAGGGCGAGAAGGATCCCGCCTCGCCGCGCTTCCGGGTCACCGGCCGGATGCTGGGCACCGTGGACGAGCTCAGCGCGTACCAGCCGGAGACCAGCGACCGGCGCTACGAGGAGTTCCTCCAGCTCACGCAGGAGGACAAGCAGTGGCGGATCGCCACCGCGCCCAGCAGCCTGGTCCTCAGCGAGTCCGACTTCCAGCGCATCTACATGCCGGTCAACAAGTACTACTTCGCGGGCTCGACGCTCGTCGCCGACCCCGTGTACGTGCGCCAGCGCACCGATCCCGACTCCCGGATGGACCCGACCACCCAGACCGTCAAATCGCTGCTGGCCGGACCCTCCAAGTGGCTCGGACCGGTCGTCACGTCCGGGTTCCCGACCGGCACCGAACTGCGCGAGGGCACCAAGTCCCTCTCGTACGACGGCCAGAACACGCTGCGCGTCCCGCTGAACGACAAGGCCGACAACGTCGCGGGGCCGCAGTGCCAGAAGATGGCCACCCAACTCCTCTACACGGTCAAGGACCTGACGGGCTCGCGGATCGACCGGGTCGACCTCGTGCGGGCCGACGGCAAGTCCCAGCTGTGCCAGATCACGGAGGCCACCGCGGCGGGGGTCGCCAACCGGCCGCAGTCGCCGGGCCACCAGTACTACGTGGACGGCGAGAACCGGCTCGTGCGGATGCGGCTGGACCCCAACCGGGAGGAGCAGCAGGACGCGGCGGTGCCGGTCCCCGGACCGCTGTCCGGGAACCCGGCCTTCAAGGTCGGCTCCGCGGCCGTCGCCTACGACGAGAAGCGCGCGGCGGTCGTCTCCGAGGACGGGCACGGGCTGTACGTCGTCAACCTGACCACCGCGGGGGCCATGCCGCCGCCGCTGCTGACCGCCAGGGGCATCAAGCCGGCCGGGCTCACCGCGCCGACCTGGGACGCGTCCGGCGACTTGTGGGTCGCCGACCAGGACCCGCAGAACCCGACGCTGTGGCGGCTGCCCGGCGGCACCGGGACCCCGGAGCGGGTGGAGGTGTCGGGGCTGGACGGAGCCCGGATCGCCGGGCTGAAGGTCTCGCCCGACGGGGTGCGGATCGCGCTGCTGCTCGTGGAGCGGGAGAGCCGCAAGAACCTGTACATCGGTCGGATCGAGCGGCCCGACGGCAAGGCAGACGCCTCGGCCGTCTCGGTGCGGGAGCTGCGCCCGGCGGCCCCGCAGCTGGCGGACGTGACGGCGATGAGCTGGGCGCCGCGCGGCCGGCTGCTGGTGGTGGGCCGCGAGAGCGGCGGGGTGGTGCAGGCGCGCTACATGCTGGCGGACGGCTCGATGGTGGGCGCCGGGCTGCCGGGTGCGACCGGGCTGGTCGCCGTCGCGGCGAGCGAGGACGAGAAGATGCCGGTGGTGGCGTACTCGGAGGACGGGATCGTGTGGCTGCCGCCGGGGGCGCAGTGGCGCACGGTGGCGGCGGGCGGCCGGTCCCCGGTCTACCCGGGCTGACGGCCCGCTTTTCCACCCGGGCCCGGTCCACACGGGCCCGGTTTTCCACAGGGGTGGCCCCGGTGTGCGCCCGCCCGGCAGGGTGGACGCCGTGCGGGAGTGGTGGTGGCGGGCGCTGAGCGGGGGCCCGGCCGGGGAAACGGCCGGGGCGCCGGCCTGTGGGCCGGCCGGTGGGTTGGCCGGTGAGCTGGCCGCTCTGGTGCTGCCGGTGGACTGCGCGGGCTGCGGGGCCGCGCGGACCGTGCTCTGCGGAGCCTGCCGGTCGGCGCTCAGCGGGGCCGCGGCGGGCCCCGTACGCCCTTCTCCGTGCCCCGCGGGGCTTCCCGCGGTGTATGCCGCCGCCGTGTACGAAGGGGCCGTACGGGACGTCCTGCTGGCCCACAAGGAGCGCGGCGGGCTCCCGCTGGCCGGAGCCCTCGGCGGGGCCCTGGCGGCGGCGGTCCGGGCGGGCGCGCCGGCCGGACCCGCCCCGGCTTCGGCGGCGAGCTCGGGCTCGGCGGGGTGCTCCTGGTGCTCACCGCCTCGGTGCTCTGGGCGCTCGGCTCGTTCTCGGCGGCCAGGCTGACCCTGCCCGCCGACCCCTTCGCCGGCAGCGCGTACCAGGTGCTCGCGGGGGGGGCCGCCGGGATCCTCGTGGACCTGTGCCGCGGCGAGCAGCACGGGCTGGACCCGGCCTCGTACTCCACCGCGTCCTGGCTGGCCCTCGGCTACCTCGTGCTGCGAGCGGCCCACCACGAAGGCGGCACCGTCCCAATCCGTCCACTCAGCCAGCCCCTCAGAAAGATCCACGGAGCGATCCTGCCAGCACAGCATCAGACCCGGTGAACCTTTCCGGTCACAGCACTAGGTTGTCGCAGTCCTGGGCGGACGGCCCGGGATCCGTGTCCCCGGCCGGGGTCGGGTTCGTGGCCGCCCTGAGGTGGTTGACGGCGTCTCGCAGCTCGTCAGTGTTGCGGGTCTGTTCGTAGCGGGCCCAGCGCAGTGCGGCCAGGGCCGATGACGCCGAGCGGTACAGGTGGGGGTTCCGGGTGCACCTGGCCGTCAGTTCCAGTGCCGCGCCGGCGATGGAGTAGCGCGTGCCGTCCCGTGCGAGGCGGGCGGAGGAGACCATGAGGAGTGCGGGCAGTCCGGCCAGGAGCTCGTCCTCCTGCCTGAGGAAGACGGGAGGAAGGTCCGAGCCGAGACCGGCCGGCGCGTACTCGGTGAGCAGAGCGGCGAACAGCCCGGCGACGGGATGGTCGATGCCGGATGGGTCAAGGTTCGCGGTCGTACGCAGGTAGTGCAACCAGCACGCTTCGTGGAGGCGCGCCAGGTTCAGCTCCCCGGCGCGGAGTTCACTGACGGCGGCGCTCATCGCGTCCCGCGACTCCTCGAGCGCCTCGGGAGCGTCGACGAAAGAACGGTCGGCGGTCCTGACGTACCCTTCGACCCTTTGCATCAACGACATTGACGTATTGTCAGACATCAACTCCACGCGACAGAAGCCTTGTTCTGCCAGCGTGGCTGCGGAACCTCTCTCCGGAAGGGGCGGCCTCGTGCCCGTTGCCGATCCCCGGTGGACCTACCGCCGGATCGTCTCCGAAGGTGTGTACCCACCCGAGCCTGATGTCGGACCGGTGGCCTTCCTGGTCGAGGAGACGGCGTGAACGCGAGCTGCCGCACCTCAAGCACGTCGCGACGATGGGGCTCACGTACCAGAGCCTCCAGGCCAGAGCGGCCGGATGCGACGATGTCTTGTTCGTGGGTCGGGACGGCGTCCTTCGCGAGGGCTCGGTGTGGAACATCGCCTTCTGGGACGGGCAGCAGGTCGTATGACCCGAGGCCGACGTACTGCCGGGCATCACCATGCTGTTGCTGCAGGGCGCCTTGCCGCGCATCGGTGTGCCCTCGGCGACTCCGCGTCTGACGTCGGACGACCTTCCGGTGCTGCAGGCTGCCGCGGCAACCAACTCCCACTGCCCCAGCCAACCGCTGGCCGGCATCGACAACGTGATCTTCCCCGACGACGGGGGCGCTGCTCTGGCAGACGCGCTCAACACCGCCTGGGCCAAGATTCCCTGGGACGTGATCTGACCGCGTCCGGGAGAGGCAGCCTGCCAGTCACCGGGCCGGCAGCCACCAGCCGGCCCCGCCTGCGCCGAGTGGAGCCCGGACTCGCCTACCGGCTGCCGCGACGGTCCGCGCCGCCCGATGGTTCGAGCCGGAGCAGCGTCGGTGCGCCCGCGCAGGCCGGCATCAGGAGCATGGCGGCGGCCTTCCGTGCGGTGCGTCAGTATCCGCCGAAGCCGAACCCGCTGGTGAAGCCGCCTGTTCCGCCGGTGCCGGTGCCACCGGTCGGGTTGCGGGACGAGGAGCGGGTCGGCGGGGGTGCTGTGAAGGTGCGGTAGTCCTCGTGGAACAGCTCTCGCCACCAGCTCTCGAAGCTGACGCCTTCCAGTTCACGCTCCGTCTCGGTGATCGCCGTGCCGTCCCATTGCAGCCGGCCCGGGTTCCGTTCTTTGAGCGCCTGGCGCAGCCCCGGCAGGCCGACGGGTTCGTCCTGGTGCGGCACGGCCCGTGCGTGGTTGTCGTCGGCGGGTAGGTCGTGCCGGAAGACGTACGTGGCCGGCTGGCCGGTGGTCGTCTCCGACCAGCCCCAGACCGGCCGTTCGGCGAGCTCGGCCCTGCGACCGCGTGCTGCTGCTTCCCGCCGTGCGCGTGCGCCGGCCTTTTCCTTCTCCACCTGGATCGCCTGCCAGATCTCCCGGCGAACCGGCGCGTAGGCCGCACTGGCCTCTGCCATGACCCGCTCGTAGCGCCGCCCCGCCTTCGTCCATGCGCGCAGAGCGCCGCGTACGGCCAAGGGCCTCCACCGCGGTGCCGACCTGGCGCGGCGGAGGGCGGCGATGAGCTCGGCGCTGATGTCGTCCACGGCGGTGGCGTAGGCGAGGGAGGCTTCGACCCAGCGGCGGCAGACCCGGGCCGTGCACGGGACGAGGCAGTTCTCCCGCCGGACGGGAAGGGGTACACCCGCCGTGTCGAACTGGAACTCTGTGGGTGCGTCGCGCGGTTGGGGAGTGCGCACCAGGTAGAAGAGGTCGGCGAAGAAAGGGTCCGAGCGTCCTCGTGCGCCGTCGAGGAGCCATTCGGGCCGGCTTTCCAGGACGCGGACCGTGCCGTCTCTGGGACCGACCGGTTCGGCGTCCTGCTGCTTGCCCAGTGACGGCCTGTACTGGGAGAGGTACGGCAGTTCCACGCGGCTCATCGGCTCCACCCTCCGTGTTCCGCTCCCCATGGTGCCGTCGTCATCGCCCGCCGGGCAATGCCACCTCCGGTCCGTTGACCGCGCCGGGGTACACCGGCGGTCCGGAACGCGGGAGTTGGATGGCCGACAGCCAGCCGGAACGGAAAAAGTTTTCCGCAGGCGCCTATCGAATGACCGTTCGCTGGGAATGCTGCTTGTGATCTCCCGTCCACGCCCGCCGCTCCCACACGGCGTTGCCCGGGCGGGCCTTCCGTTCCTGTCTTTTAGACACATCGTGCTCTGCCTGCGGACCACTCTGTTGTTTGCTCCGTGGGTCGGAACGGTGTTGCGCTCGTCACCCTGCTCCGGCCCGGGGTGGCCGGTCGGTGACGGCGGCGGCCTGAGTGCGGGCCGGGGCGCGGCCGGGGCGCGGCCGGGGCGCGGGAACGGGACCGGGGCCGCGAAAAGGGGCGGGGCACCACCGGTCGGTCGGTGGTGCCCCGCCCCTGCTCTCGGGGTGGTGCTCAGGCCGCGGCGGCCGCTCCGGAGCGGATCCGGCGGATCCGGCCCTGCGCGGCCAGCCGCTGGAGGTCCCGGTGGATCGTCATCCGGCTGACGCCCAGCTCCCGCACGAGGTCCGCGACCCATACGTGGCCCTTGGCGCGTGCCGTTCCGGCGATCAGGTCCCGCCGTTCCTCGCAAGGCATTCCCTGGCCGGGAGTGCGCTGCGCGGTCACGGTTACTTGGCCTCGGCCTTCAGGATCTCGGCGAGCTCCTCGTCGGACTCGCGGCCCGGCGTGGGGAGGTTCCACTTGGTGATCGCGAACCGGAAGACGAAGTAGTAGAGCGCCGCGAAGCAGAGTCCGATGCCGGCCAGGCCCCACGGGTTGGACGCGATGCCGAGGTTGAGGAAGAAGTCGATCGCGCCGGCCGAGAAGCCGAAGCCGTCCTTCATTCCGAGGGCCCAGGTCAGCGCCATCGAGACGCCGGTCAGGACCGCGTGGATCGCGTAGAGCACCGGGGCGATGAACATGAAGGTGAACTCGATCGGCTCGGTGATGCCCGTGACGAAGGCGGTGAGCGCGAGGGAGAACATCATGCCGCCGACGACCTTGCGGCGCTCGGGGCGCGCGCAGTGGACGATCGCGAGGCAGGCCGCCGGGAGGGCGAACATCATGATCGGGAAGAAGCCGGTCATGAACTGTCCGGCGGTGGGGTCGCCGGCGAGGAAGCGGGCGATGTCGCCGTGCTTGCCGTCGAACTCGCCCGCCTGGTACCAGGGGAAGGAGTTCACGAGGTGGTGCATGCCGACGGGGATCAGCGCACGGTTGACGACACCGAAGATGCCCGCGCCGACCGAGCCGGAGTTGACCAGCCACTCACCGAGGCCGTGGATGCCCCGGCCGAGCACCGGCCAGATCAGGCCCATGACGATGCCGATGACCAGGCCCGCGAAGGAGGACAGGATCGGGACGAGGCGGCGACCGCCGAAGAAGCCCGCCCAGTCGGGCAGCTTGGTCCGGTAGAACTTCTGGTACAGCAGGGCGGTGACGATGCCCATCACCACACCGCCGAGGACGCCGGCGTTGACCGGGGCGTTGACCAGGGCGACCTGGTGGTCGACGACCTTCTCGATCTGCGGCACGTTGCCGTCGGTGAAGGTGCCGAGCACGTTCGAGAAGACCACGTAGCCGGCGACGGCCGCGAGGCCGGTGGAGCCGTCGGACTTCTTGGCGAAGCCGACCGCGATGCCGACGGCGAACAGCAGGGCCAGGTTGTTGAAGACCGCGTTGCCGCCGGCCGCCATGTACTTGGCTATCTCGTTGCACCAGCCCGGCAGCGACTCGCTGCCCAGCATGTCGCCGTTGCCGAAGCGCATCAGCAGCGCGGCGGCCGGCAGTACGGCGATCGGCAGCATGAGGCTGCGGCCGAGGCGCTGCATGACCGCCATCACCGGGGAGCTCTTCTTGGCAGACGGGGCCGTCTGCTCGGCTGTACTCACGTGCTTCCTCCAGCGGAAACGGGGTGTGTTGCCAGGGCAGGCAGCGCTTGTGTGGGCTGGGCAACAGCGTGGGGAATTGCGCTATTTGAAGCGCGATGTTCCAGTTGTAACACGGTTAAAAACGTATAAACCCACAGCCGGACGGACTGTGGACCTAAGCCCTGGAGGGTGGGGTCGAAGGCCCCTCGCAACGCGTGCCTTCCGGCGTTGTCAGCGGGTCCGGGTACCTTGCGGGCATGGGGGAACCGAAGATCATCAGCGGGGACGCGAGCAGTCCGCAGGCCAAGGGTCCGAAGATCATCGCGCACGTCTGCAACGACCTCGGGGGCTGGGGGAAGGGCTTCGTCCTCGCGCTCTCCAAGCGCTGGAGCGAGCCGGAGGCCGAGTTCCGGGCCTGGCACCGGGGCCGGTCCGGGAACGACTTCGGCCTCGGCGCCGTGCAGCTCGTGCGGGTCCGCCCGGACACCTGGGTCGCGAACATGGTGGGCCAGCACGGCATCCGCACCGGCAGCGGCGGCCCGCCCATCCGCTACGAGGCGCTCGAGCGCTGCCTCGCCGCACTGGCCGGCCACGCCACGGAGCTGGGGGCCTCGGTGCACATGCCCCGCATCGGCTGCGGCCTCGCGGGCGGCAAGTGGTCACGCGTCGAGCCGCTGGTACTGGAGCAGCTGTGCGCGAAGGGCGTGGCCGTCACGGTGTACGACTTCGACTGAGGGCGCGGGCGGGCGGGCCCGCCCGCGGGCGTCAGCGCTCGATGATCACCAGCGGGATCTCGCGGGGCGCGGCCGCCGCCTGGTGGTCCTCGTAGGCGGGCCACAGGGCGGTCATGACCTCCCAGTACATCTCCCGCTCCTCCGCGGTCGCCGTCCGCGCGCGGGCCTGCGCGGTCAGGGCGCCGACCTGGACGCGGACCTCGGGGCGGGCGCAGAGGTCGCGGTACCAGGCGGGGAGGCCCCCGGGGCCCTCCGCGGCCGTGGCCAGCACGATGTGGCGCGCGCCGTCCCTCCCGTAGATCAGCGGGGTGCGCACGGCCCGGCCGGAGATCCGGTCCACGGTGGTCAGCAGCAGCGTGGGGACACCGCGCCACAGGTGCCCGTCGGCGCCGGAGGTGTCGACGTAGGCGCGCACGTGCGCCAGGGGCAGGCCGGGCCGTGCGCACCCCGCTGAACGCCCACCTCCACGCCGACCCCGACGCCCACTCCGACCCAGCAGCCGACCCCGGGCCCGTCGGACGGCCCCGCCTCACCGGGCCCGGGTCCGGACCCGACGCCGAGCCCGACGTGAGCCGACGTAGGCCGACGTGAGCCGACGCGGGCCGACGTAGGCCGGCCGGGCGCCCCACCTGCCCCGCCTACGCCGGCGGGACCGGGTCCGGGTCCGCCGGGTGCGGGGCCATCGGGAGCAGCGAGGCGAGCCGCGCCTCGCAGAGCAGGACGAGCGCCTCGTACGCCTCCTTGCCCATCAGCTCCGTCAGCTCGGGCCGGTACGACACGTACACCGGGTCGCCGGCTCCGTGCGCGGACGTCGCCGACGTGCACCACCAGTGCAGGTCGTGACCGCCCGGACCCCAGCCGCGCCGGTCGTACTCCCCGATCGACACCTGCAGCACGCGCGTGTCGTCGGGCCGGTCGATCCAGTCGTAGGTCCGCCGGATCGGCAGCTGCCAGCACACGTCCGGCTTGGTCTCCAGCGGCTCCTGGCCGCCCTTCACCGCCAGGATGTGCAGCGAGCAGCCCGCGCCCGCCGGGAAGCCGGGCCGGTTCAGGAAGATGCAGGCGCCGTCCCAGCGGCGGGTCTGCTTCTCCCCGTCGTCGTCGAACTGCGTCCACCCGGTCTCGCTGCCGACGTCGTGGAACTGCCACAGCTCCGGCGTGAGGCGCGCCACGTGCTCCGCGACCCGCTTCTCGTCGTCCTCGTCGGAGAAGTGCGCGCCGAGCGTGCAGCAGCCGTCGTCCGCCCGGCCGGGCTGGATGCCCTGGCAGCCGCTGCCGAAGATGCAGGTCCAGCGGGAGGTCAGCCAGGTGAGGTCGCAGCGGAACACCTGCTCCTCGTCGGCGGGGTCGGGGAACTCCACCCAGGCCCGCGGAAAGTCGAGCCCCTTCTCGTCGGCGACGAGGCCCTTCTTCGTCAGGGCGCCCTTCGGGGGCTTCGCGGGCTTCGTCTTGGACTTGTTGGCCTTCTTCGTATTTGGCACAAACTCAAGCGTAAGGGCCCCTTACTCCATCCCTACGCCTTCGGCCCAGTAGCGTCTCCCCCCATGAGACTCGGTGTCCTTGACGTGGGTTCGAACACGATCCATCTGCTGGTGGTGGACGCGCACCCCGGCGCGCGCCCGATCCCGGCGCACTCGCACAAGGTGGAGCTGAGGCTGGCGGAGCTGCTCGACGAGTACGGCGCGGTGACGCCGGAGGGCGTGGAGCGGTTGGTTTCCGTCATCGGGGGTGCCGTGCAGGCCGCCGAGGACAAGGGCTGCGAAGACCTCCTGCCCTTCGCGACGAGCGCGGTACGGGAGGCCACGAACGCCGACGAGGTCCTGAGCCGGGTCAAGGTGGAGACCGGCATCGACCTCCCCGTGCTGAGCGGCGGCGACGAGGCCCGCCTGACCTTCCTCGCCGCGCGCCGCTGGTTCGGCTGGTCGGCGGGCAAGCTCCTGGTCCTCGACATCGGCGGCGGCTCGCTGGAGATCGCGTACGGCATCGACGAGGAGCCGGACGCGGCCGTCTCCCTCCCGCTGGGCGCCGGCCGGCTGACGGCGGGCTGGCTGCCGGGCGACCCGCCGGGACCGGACGCGATCCGGGCCCTGCGGCGCCACGTGCGGGCCCAGATCGCGCGGACCGTCGGCGAGTTCCGCCGCTTCGGGACCCCGGACCGGGTGGTGGCGACGTCGAAGACGTTCAAGCAGCTGGCCCGCATCGCGGGCGCGGCCCGGTCCGGGGACGGCCTGTACGTCCAGCGCGACCTGACCCGCAAGTCCCTGGAGGAGTGGGTGCCGCGCCTGGCGGCGATGACCACCGACCAGCGCTCGGCGCTCCCCGGGGTCTCCGAGGGGCGCTCCTCGCAGCTCCTGGCGGGCGCGATGGTCGCGGAGGGCGCGATGGACCTGCTGGGCGTGGAGTCCCTGGAGATCTGCCCGTGGGCCCTGCGCGAGGGCGTCATCCTGCGCCGCCTGGACCACCTCCCGGCGCCCGGGGTCTGAGGGATGCGGGGGGCGCGCCCCCGATACCCTGTCCCCGTGGCAAAACCAGTCCGGATCCCGACCGCGAAAGTCGCCCTCTCCACCGCCTCCGTCTATCCGGAGTCGACGGCGACCGCCTTCGAGATCGCCGCGCGCCTCGGCTACGACGGCGTGGAGGTCATGGTCTGGACGGACCCGGTGAGCCAGGACGTCGATGCCCTGCGCCGGCTCTCCGACCACCACGGGGTCCCGATCCTGGCCGTCCACGCCCCCTGCCTCCTCATCACGCAGCGCGTCTGGTCCACCGATCCCTGGACCAAGCTCCAGCGCGCCCAGGCGGCGGCGGAGAAGCTCGGGGCGTCCACGGTCGTCGTGCACCCCCCGTTCCGCTGGCAGCGCCAGTACTCCCGGGACTTCGTCACCGGCATCTGGCGGATGGCGGACGAGACCGACGTCAAGTTCGCCGTCGAGAACATGTATCCCTGGCGCTACCGGGACCGCGAGATGCTCGCCTACGCGCCCGAGTGGGACGTCACCAAGGACGACTACCGCCACTTCACGGTCGACCTCTCCCACACCGCGACCGCCCGCACCGACGCGACCGCGATGATCGACCGGATGGGCGACCGCCTCGCGCACGTCCACCTCGCCGACGGAAACGGCTCCGCGAAGGATGAGCACCTGGTGCCCGGCCGCGGCAGCCAGCCCTGCGCCGAACTGCTGGAGCGGCTCGCCACCACGGCCTTCGACGGACACGTCGTCATCGAGGTCAACACCCGCCGCGCGATGTCCTCCGCCGAGCGCGAGGCGGTCGCCCATCCGGTCGATCATCGCGGTTTTCTGCCTGGGCCTTCCGGCCGCACGCTACGCGCGCGAAGCAGTCCTGCCTTTCCGGCTGGCTGGGCCCAGGCACCCGGCCGGCCCTCGCCGGCGCGGTGCCGGGCGTCTGCCTCGACCCGACGCCCGCCCCCGACCGGAACCCGCGGCTGACGCGCCCCTCGGGCACCGGGCCCCCGCCCACGCGGGGCCTTCCCAGCAATGGTGGCCCAGGTCCGGGGGGTCCCCGGGCGGGCGGGGGGCCCGGCGGCCGGATCCGCGACGCGGAAGGGCGGGCCCAGGGCCAGGGGGTCCCGGTACGGCCGTACAACCGGCCTGCCGCGACCGGTGGCAGCGGGGGTGCCGGGGGTGTCGGGACGGGGCGGTGTGCGCCCGGGGGATATCGGTCGGTCGTCCGCCCGTGCTCCCCCCTCCGCTCCCTCGCCCGGTTCTCCGGTCGTCTTCGGCGCCTGCGACAAGCCACACCCCACACAGCCATGGGCGTCAACGACCCCCTCTCGGGGGACTCCTGACACCGCTAAAGATGATCATGAACGGATCGATCTTCGCGAAATCGTACAAGTCGTCTATTAGGTGAAAGTCGCGACAGGCCGGGACTTTGGGCCCTTTTTGTATCGACGTGGGGAGAGGGCCGGCCCTGCGGCACCTGCGGAAGGGGAGATCGCGGGGGACGACCGCCCGCCCGGCCCGGCGCCGGGGGCCGAAGAGTGGCACCCTGAAGGTGTGGCCGAGTGGGGACTGACCCCCCAGGTCGAGTGGCCCGCCCGGACGGACACGAGCCTCGCGCTCAACCACATGGGCACCTTCGACTGGAACCTCGACAGCGGGCAGATGCATCTGGACGCCACCGCTCTCGAGGTCCTGGGCCTGCGCCCCGAGGAGTTCACCGGCACCCCCGCCGGGCTGCGGCCCCGCCTCGCGCCCGGCGAGGAGGCCCGGCTCGACGCACGGGTCGCGCAGGCGCTGAAATCCGGCCGCGGCCACTACGGGGCCTACGTCCGCAGCCGCGACCGGGACGGCTCCCCGGGCTGGACGCACATCCAGGGCCACATCCTGCGGGACCCGCACGACCGCCCGTACCGGATCATCGGGATCATCCGCGACGCCGCCCACGACCCCGGCGAACCGGGAGCCGCCGGCGAGATGGACGAGGGCCGTCGGCGGCTGACCGGGGTGGTCGAGCGGACCACGGCGATCCTCGCGCACGCCCGCACCGTCAACGACGTCACCGACACCCTCAAGGACCCGGAGGCCCTCGGTCACCTCGGCGCGGTCAGCATCATGCTCGGCGTCGTCGAGGGCGGCCGCATCCACCTGGTCGCGGAGGGCCGGCTCGGCTCGTACGTGCCGGAGACCGAATACACGCGGATCGACGCGGCACTGCCCATGAGCGAGGCCGTACGGACGCTGCGGCCGGTCTACCTCGGCTCCCGCGAGGAGTTCCAGCAGCGCTACCCGGTGCTGTGGCCGTACATCGAGCCGCTCTCCGTGCGCAGCGGGGTCTACCTGCCGCTGATCGCCCACGGGCGACCCATCGGTGCGCTCGGACTGCTCTACACGCGGGACGGGGACTTCACGGCCGAGGAGCGCAACGTGCTGATGGCGCTCGGCAGCGGCATCGCGCAGAGCCTGCAGCGCGCCATCCTCTTCGAGCAGGAGCACGACCTCGCCGAGGGGCTCCAGCGGGCCATGCTGCCGCGCCGGATCCCGGAGGTGGCGGGGGCGCGGATCGCGGTGCGGTACCGGGCCGCCCGGATGGGACGGGACATCGGCGGCGACTGGTACGACGTGCTCCCGCTCGGCGAGGGGCGGGTCGGCGTGATGATCGGAGACGTGGAGGGGCACGACACGGACGCCGCCGCCGTCATGGGCCAGCTGCGCATCGCGCTCCGCGCGTACGTGGCCGAGGGGCACACCCCGGGCGTCGCGATGGCGCGGGCCTCGGCCTTCCTGCGCGAACTGGAGACGGAACGCTTCGCCACGTGCACGTACGCCGACATCGACCTCACCACCGGCATGGCCCGGCTGGTCCGCGCCGGGCACCTCGATCCGGTGGTGCGGCGCGGCGACGGCAGCTGCCACCGGATCCAGGTGGCGGGCGGGCTGCCGCTGGGCCTCCCGGCGCGGGACCCGGCCGGGCCCGGTGCGGCGTTCGGGTACGGCCCCGGCTCCGGCTCCGAGGGCACGGGATACCCCGTCACCAGCCTCGAACTGCACCCCGGGGACACCCTGCTGCTCTGCACGGACGGCCTGACCGAACGGCCCGGCGGCGACTCCGACACCGGGATGCGGGAGTTGATGGAGGCGGTCCGGGACGGCCCGGCCGACGTCGAGGAACTCGCCGACGTCCTGTGCGGGCTGCTCGGCGACTCGGGCGGCGGGGACGACATGGCCCTGCTCGTGCTGCGCCGCCGGGGCACCCCGGCCCCGCGCGGCAGCGGCCCGCTGAGCCACACCCTGACCCCCGGCGCCCCGGACGCCCCCGCGATGGCCCGCCACCTGATCCGGGCGGCGGTCGCGGCGTGGGGCGCGCGGGACCAGTCCGACGGGATCGAGCTGGCGGCGGACGAGCTCATGACCAACGCGCTGGTGCACACGGACGGGGTCGGCCACGTCAGCATGCGGCTGACCGCGGACGGCCGGATCCGGATCGAGGTCGAGGACACCAGCAGCGCCCTGCCGCGGCGGCGCGCGGCGGACGACTGGGAGGTCTCGGGGCGCGGCCTGATGCTGGTGGACCGGCTGGCGGACGACTGGGGCGTCGGGCCGCGGGGCGGCGGGAAGTGCGTGTGGTGCGAGTTCACCATCCCGGCCGCCCCGGCACCGGCGCCGGCGCCACCAGACCCCTCCGGGTAGGCCCGGGAGCCCCCGTGAAGGCCTCGTCGGGAACCCCCCGGCCGACAGCGCCCAAGTCGGCCGTCGACTGCGACGAGGGCGGAGCCGGCCTGCACACCGTCCCCTCGCAGGGCGGCAAGGTCACCGTCCGCTACGGCAGCCGCGGAGTGTGCCTGATCTCCGCGGTGCCCGGCCAGGGATACAAGACCAGTACCGCACAGACCGCCGACGACACCCTGACCGTCACGTTCACCAGCGCGGACCACCGCTCTGTCGTCACGGCGACCATCACCCCTTCGGCGAAGGCCAGCGTGCGCGAGACGTCCTTCTGACCTTCCGGCCTTCCGGCCTTCCGGCCTTCTGGATTCCCCTCGGCCCACTGATCCCTTTCGCCGTTTTCACCCCCTTGCGTGCGCTCATCGCCCGAGCTCGTGAAGCGGAAGATGAGCTGTTCCTTAGGGGAACCTCAAGATCGCGTCCACACGGTTCCGGCGGCCTCCAGCGGTCCTATGCTCGCGTCAGCCGAGCGGCCTTCGGCGCCCGGGCACGACTGCTCCGGCGACCCGTCGACCCGTCGCGCCCTCGGCTTCACCGATCCGGAAGGCGCTCCGCCCTTCCCGTAGTCCGAACCGTGCCTTGGGGTGTCTTCGCCATGACTTCTCGCATACTCCGACCCGTCCGTGCCGCCCGCCGCACGACGAGCCCCCGCTCCGCCACGCCCCTGAGCGTGCGGCTGCCCCTGGTGGCCGCGGTCGTCGTCGCCGCCGGGCTGACCGCCGCGTGCGGCCCGGCGGCCCAGCCCACCGGCGCCGCCGCGCCGACCACGGCCGGACAGCCGTCGCAGAGCCTCCCGGCCGGAACGGAGTCCGCGTCCGCCGAGGCGTCCCCGACCGCTTCCGTCACGCCCACGGCGTCGCCGTCCGCCAGTGCCTCGGCCGGCGCCTCGCCGACCCCCTCGCGCGCCAAGGCCGCCACGCCCGCCCCCAAGCCGTCCCGTACGTCCACCGCGCCCGCCCCGGCAGCCGCGGTACCCGGGCCCGGCTACGACAGCGGGGCCGACGCGCAGAAGCTGATCGACGCGGCGCTGCGCACGGCCAAGGCCGACGGGCGGATGGTGCTGCTCGACTTCGGCGCCAACTGGTGCGGCAACTGCAAGGCGGCCGACAAGGTGTTCGCCCAGTCGCCGACGGCATCGATCCTCGGGGCCTCGTACCACCTGGTCAAGGTCGACATCGGCGGCAACAGCTCCGCCAACTCCGCGCTCCTGCGCAAGTACAGCCCGTCGGGCGGCACTTACAAGATGCCCGTCCTGGTCGTCGTCTCGCCGTCCGGCACGGTGCGCACCGACACCCATGTCACCGGCAATCCCGCCTTGACCTCGGACGGCATCAACTCCTTCCTCCGCCAGTGGGCGTCATGAGACGACCGGTTCCGCGACCCACGGCCCTGGCCGGCGTCGGACTCGCGGTGGCGGTCGCCGGCTGCCTCTACGCCGCTGCGGGCGCCGCATCCGACGGCGGCGGCAGCGGCAGCGGCAGCGGCGACGGCGGGGCGCCGCCCGGCCCGGCCGGCGCCGCGGTCAGGGCCATGTCCGCCGCCGCGGTGGTGGACCCCGGCGCCCGGCCGGCCGCGCCCGCGCTGGCGGGCGCCGACCTGGACGGAAACCCGGTCAGCCTCGACCAGTTCCGGGGCCAGGTCGTCGTCCTCAACGTCTGGGGGTCCTGGTGCGGGCCCTGCCGGGCCGAGGCCGACGACCTCGAGCGGCTCAGCGGGCAGACCCGGGCCCAGGGCGTCCGGTTCCTCGGGATCAACACCCGCGACCGGGAGCGTGCGGCGGCGCAGTCCTTCGTACGCGCGCACGGCCTGGGATTCCCCAGCCTCCACGATCCCGCGGGCGAGCTCCTGCTCCGCTTCCCGCCCGCGATCCTCAACCCGCAGGCCATCCCCTCGACCCTGGTGATCGACCGCCGCGGCCGGATCGCCGTCAGCATCGGGGGCGCGGTCACCGACGAGGAACTGGGGCCCCTGCTCGCCCGCGTCGCGGAGGAGGCGGCGTGACGGCGCTCACCGGCATGACGGCGCTCGCCGGCACGGTGCCGTTCGCCGCCGCCGGCACAGGCCCCTCGCTCCTCCACGGGACCCTGGCCGTCGCCGCCCCCGTGGCGTTCTTCGCGGGACTCGTCTCCTTCCTCTCGCCGTGCGTACTGCCGCTCGTGCCGGGCTACCTCAGCTACGTGACCAGCCTGTCGGTCTCCGACCTGGCGGACGCCCGCGGCGGGCGGCAGCGCAGCCGCATGGCGGCCGGCGCGGTGCTGTTCGTCCTGGGCTTCACGGCCGTCCTGGTCTCCGGCGGCGCCCTGTTCGGGTACTTCGGCCGCACCCTGCTGGCCCACCAGGAGGTGGTCACCCAGGTGCTCGGCGTCTTCACCGTGCTGATGGGGCTGTCCTTCATGGGATTCCTGCCGGGCTTCACTCAGCGGGAGTTCCGCAGCCACCGGCGGCCCGTGCTCGGTCTGGCGGGCGCGCCCTTGCTGGGGGCGGTGTTCGCGGTCGGCTGGACCCCGTGCATCGGCCCGACGCTGGCCGCCGTACAGGCGCTCGCCTGGAGCGAGGCGAGCGCGGCCCGCGGAGCCCTGCTGATGGCGGCCTACTGCCTCGGGCTGGGCCTGCCGTTCGTCCTCGCCGCGCTGGCCTTCCGTCGGGCCCTGGGCGCCTTCGGCCTGGTCAAACGGCACTACCGGTGGGTCCTGCGGATCGGCGGCGGGATGCTCGTCCTCGTCGGCGTCCTGCTGGCCACCGGCGTGTGGAACGACCTGGTGTACCGGATCCAGTTGTGGAGCGCGGAGTTCAACACCGCCGTCTAGAGCTGTGACCGAGGGGTGCGCCCCCCGCCTCCCCTCCAAAAAGCGACAGCCCCACGGGGGAGTACATCCATGCTGAACACCAAGCGCGCCGGTCGCATCGAACCGGAGCCCCTGGAAGCCGTCGAGGGCGACTACGCCGACGACGACGAATACCTCGGATACGCCGAGGGGTTCGAGATCCACCACGCGACCTGCCCGGACTGCGGCCAGTCGATCGCCCTCGTCGCGGACGAGGAGTTCCTGCCGCAGCACGCCCTCTGCCTGACCCCGTGGAACCCCTTCGGGCTCACGGTGTGCGCGGGCACGGGTCGGCCCGCCTCCGACGCGCTGCCCACCCTCGGTTTCGCCTCCGACGAGGCCCAGGAGCTGGAGCCCGTCGTGCACTTGGCGCTGCCCCAGGGGCTGGACTGGCGGACGCAGCCGTTCTCGCACGTCGGCGGCCCCGGTTCGCGTCCGGTACGGACTCCCGCCCCCGCGGTGCTGCCGCAGATGCGGCAGCACGCGCAGGCGGCCTGAGCGGACTACCAGTACGTCCCCTGCACCATGGCGGCCAGGCTGGCGTGGTGCAGGATCAGGCTGTCCGGATCCGCCGGGACCTCCACCTCGCCGAAGTGCGCCTGCCGGTAGGCGATGCGCAGCATCACGATCCCGTGCCGCAGTGCGGCGTAGAGGGTGTGGAACTCCATGTCGCGGGGGGTGTGCCCGGTGAGCTCCGCGTACCGGCGCTCTATGTCCTCGCGGCGCAGGAAGTCCGGCAGGCCGGCCTGGCCGAATCCGACGGTGAGGTCCTGGAAGAAGCGGTGGAGGTAGACGGTCCAGCCGAGGTCGACCTCGCGCGGGGCGCAGGCCGCCATCTCCCAGTCGAGCACGGCGACGGGATCGAAGCCGTCCGCCGCGTAGATGACGTTGCCGATGCGCGCGTCGCCCCAGTTGAGGACGGCCGGGCCGCCCTCGTCGGCCGGCCAGATCTCCTCGAGGCGGTCGAAGGCCCGTTCCAGCAGCGGGGACCGGGACTTGCCGGCCACCACCCAGTGGTAGTAGGCGCGTTGGGCCTCGACGTGGCGGCGCAGCGGGCTGCCGTCGCCGTCCGTCAGGAGGAACTGCGCCTCCTCCGGGGGGAACTGGTCGTGCAGGCGGGCGAGCAGGGCGATGCTCTCTTCCTGGAGCACCGCGCGTTCGGCGTCGGTCGCGGCGTGCAGCCAGTTGCCCTCGTAGGTGTAGGGCATCACGTCGGGCGGTACGCGGCCTTCGGCGCGGGCCATGACGAAGAACGGGGCTCCGAGCGGTCCGGGGTCCTCTTCCAGCCACTGCACGCGGGGGACGGGCAGGTCGGTGTGGGCGGCGACCAGGCTCATCACGCGGTGCTGGCGGGGCATGTCGTAGGAGGGGAAGACGGTGTAGGCGGCCGGATCGGCGGCGAGGCGCAGCGCACAGGCGCGGATCGGGGCGTCGGGGTGCTCTATGTCGAAGAGCAGGGTCTCGCTGGACATTCCGTTGGAGCCGGGCACCGAGACGTTGATGACCTTCGCGCCGGGTAGTTCGGCGTCCAGCCAGGCGGCGAGGCGCCGGCCGAGCTCCTCTGGTTCGCGGGTGGAGGTGCGGGGGCGTGGTGCCGGTCCTGCCATGGGATACCCCTTCTCTGGCTTGGCTGTTTCCTACTGGGCCACGGATCCGTAGTCGGTGAAGCCGCTCGGGTCGTGGCGGCCGAAGCTGCCGTGCTCGAAGATGCCGAAGCCGGTGCGGCCGTCGAGGGTGAAGCGGGCGGAGTGGTCGGTGACCCCGAAGGCGGCCATGGGGTGGGCGGCGGGGTCGGACAGGTCGTAGGCGCGGCGGTCGGTCCAGCCGCGGCCCTGCCAGGTGCCGTGCTGCCAGTCGGAGGCGGGCGGATAGCCGGCTCCGACGGCGAGCGGGGAGGAGTTCAGGATCTCCACGCCGAGTTCGAGGGGCTTGCGCCCGGCCGGGTCGGTGAGGTGGACCACGGCGCTCTCGGGGTGGCGGCTGCCGGGACGGTAGCGGATGTCGGTGTGCGGCCAGCCGAGTTGGACGTCCGGACGGCCGCTGCCCTCGGGGAAGACCTGGACGGCTTCGCTGAGGTTGCGCAGGCCGTCGGCGTCCTCCTGGGCGATGACCATCAGGAACCGGTCCTCGAACCGGACGGGGATCCAGAGCCAGTGGAAGCCCTCGGGCCGGTGCTCCTCGGCGGTGCGGCCGCCCTCCTCGCCGGGGATCGGGCGCACGCCCCAGCTGCGGTCGCGGGTTCCGGTCCACTCGGCGGCGTCGAGGACGAACTCCTCGCCCTTGGCGCGGATGGTGCCGGTGACGTTGCCCGCCTGGACGAAGCGGCGGCCTTCGAGGATGAGGCGGTCGCCGCGGCGCTGGGTGTGGTGCGGTTCCCACACGGCGGGGAACTCGGCGGTCCAGGTGATGTCGTACGAGAGCCCGTCGGGGTCGGCGGGGTCGGCGGCGCAGGTGAGGGTGAGCCGCTCGAGGGGTTCGTCGACGGTGATGCGGAGCGGGCCGACGGAGAGGTCCATCCGGTCGTCGGACAGGGCGTCGGAGGCGCGGACGGCGAGGAGCTCGTCGCCGATGCGCAGGGTGGCGTAGGCGTCGATCACGCCGGCGTTGGGGTAGACGCCGAGGCCGAGGATGAGGACGGCGCGCCCGGCGTGGTCGAAGACGTGGAAGATGCAGCGGTCGTAGGCGTTGCGGTCGCCGGTGACGAGGTGCTTCATCGACAGGGGGGCCTGGTGGATGGGGTATTCGTCGAGCGATACGGGCCGGTCGGCGGGCATGGCGAACCTCCGGGGACGGGTGCGCGGGACGGCACCTCGGGCGGAATTGACGGTACGTCAGACAGCCGGGTGGGGGCCAGGGTTGTGGCACGGACTGTCAGGGCGACACATCGTGCGCTGGCCCTTATACACATCTCCGAGCCCACGAGACTAGGGCCTTCCTGCGCCACATGCGCCACTTCGCCCGGACCTACCTCGTCCGGCCGCCCACGCCTGCCGCCGACTCCGTCGGGGGCCGACTGGCCGAGCGGGACCTCCTCGCCGCCGCCCGGTTCCACAAGCCGCAGGGCTCCTTCCTCGCCGCGCCCAGCGAGGCCTTCCAGCCGTCACCCCAGCCGCAACAGCCCCCGAACCGGCCCCCGGACCCCGCCCACGGCCCCCCCGGACCCCACCGACCCAGCACCCCCGCCGGACCCCGCCGACGCACCGCCGGGACCCCGCCGACGCAGCACCCCGCCGGCACCCCGCCAGCACTCCACCGTGACCCCGCCGGCACCCCGGACCCGCCGCGCCCGCCCGCGCCGCGGGTCCGTTCGGCGGGTTCCCCGGCGCGCCGTTCGGCCCCCGGCCTCGGGGGCGAAAGCCCTGTCTTTCGGCCCCGCGCGGCGGAGCGGGCCCTTCCGACCCCGAAAACACCGCCCCCACCCCTACACGTTGATCCCACTCCGCATTGATCCGGGCCTGAGGCTGGGATGCTTGGCTGAGTCAGGGAAACGGGGACAAGTGGACACGGGGAGCTACGAAGACGTGGAAGACAGGGTGCGGGTGGTCATCGCCGAGGATTCAGTGCTGCTGCGCGAGGGCCTGACCCGGTTGCTGACCGACCGGGGGCATGACGTCGTGGCGGGCGTCGGGGACGCGGAAGCCCTGATCAAGACGGTGGCGGAGCTGGCGGCGGAGAACGCGCTGCCGGACGTGGTGGTGGCCGATGTGCGGATGCCGCCGACGCACACCGACGAAGGGGTGCGGGCCGCCGTGCGGCTGCGGCGCGACCACCCCGGCATAGGCGTGCTCGTGCTGTCGCAGTACGTGGAGGAGCAGTACGCCACCGAACTGCTGGCCGGTTCCAGCACCGGGGTGGGGTATCTGCTGAAGGACCGGGTCGCCGATGTCCGGGAGTTCCTGGACGCCGTCGTGCGCGTGGCCCGGGGCGGCACCGCTCTGGACCCCGAGGTCGTGGCACAGCTGCTCGGCCGCAGCCGCAAGCAGGACGTGCTGGCCGGGCTGACCCCGCGCGAGCGCGAGGTGCTCGGGCTGATGGCCGAGGGGCGGACCAATTCCGCCGTGGCCAAACAGCTGGTGGTGAGCGACGGAGCGGTGGAGAAGCACGTCAGCAACATCTTCATGAAGCTGGGCCTGTCACCGAGTGACGGGGATCACCGGCGCGTGCTGGCCGTCCTCACCTACCTAAGATCTTGATCAACTGACACCCTGTCAGGTAAGGCCGGATTCGGACAGACCGTCTCTGTGGGCGGTCCAGAAAATGAGCATCCAGGGGCAGCAATCCCTACGGACGTAGGGTTGACCTTGGGCAGTGCTCACGCCTCGAAGGAGGTCCAGTTCAGTGACCAGCCAGGTCAGTAGCCCAGCCGAGCAGTCCGACGGGGCCGAAAGCGCGATCGTCGGCGAACAGCGGACGCCCCCGGGCCCGAACGGTGACAACCCGGACGGAGCGGGCGCCTCCGGCGCCGCCGGCGGCCCCGGCAAGGAAGTACGCCGACTCGATCGGGTGATCATTCGGTTCGCGGGTGACTCGGGTGACGGAATGCAGCTCACCGGTGACCGTTTCACTTCGGAGACCGCTTCCTTCGGGAACGATCTGTCGACGCTGCCGAACTTTCCGGCCGAGATCAGGGCGCCCGCCGGGACGCTGCCGGGTGTGTCCTCGTTCCAGCTGCATTTCGCCGATCACGACATCCTGACGCCGGGTGACGCCCCGAACGTGCTGGTCGCGATGAATCCGGCCGCTCTGAAGGCGAACATCGCGGACGTGCCGCGCGGCGCGGACATCATCGTGAACACCGACGAGTTCACGAAGCGTCCGATGGCGAAGGTCGGCTACGACTCCTCCCCGCTGGAGGACGGCACCCTGGACGCCTACAACGTCCACCCGGTGCCGCTGACCACCCTGACCGTCGAGGCGCTGAAGGACTTCGGGCTCTCCCGCAAGGAGGCCGAGCGCAGCAAGAACATGTTCGCGCTGGGTCTGCTGTCGTGGATGTATCACCGGCCGACGGAGGGTACGGAGAGGTTTCTGCGGCAGAAGTTCGCGAAGAAGCCGCAGATCGCCGAGGCGAACGTGGCCGCTTTCCGGGCGGGCTGGAACTTCGGGGAGACCACCGAGGACTTTGCCGTCTCCTATGAGGTGGCGCCGGCGACGCGTGCTTTCCCCGCGGGTACCTACCGCAATATTTCGGGGAATCTGGCTTTGTCTTACGGGCTGATCGCGGCGGGCCGGCAGGCTGACCTGCCGCTCTACCTGGGTTCGTATCCGATCACTCCGGCCTCCGACATCCTGCACGAGCTGAGCCGGCACAAGAACTTCGGGGTGCGGACCTTCCAGGCCGAGGACGAGATCGCCGGGATCGGCGCGGCCCTGGGCGCGGCCTTCGGCGGGGCCCTGGCCGTGACCACCACCTCCGGGCCCGGTGTGGCTTTGAAGTCGGAGACGATCGGGCTGGCGGTGTCGCTGGAGCTGCCGCTGCTGATCGTGGACATCCAGCGCGGCGGCCCCTCCACCGGTCTGCCCACCAAAACCGAGCAGGCCGATCTGCTGCAGGCCATGTACGGGCGCAACGGTGAAGCACCCGTCCCGATCGTGGCCCCCCGCACCCCGGCCGACTGCTTCGACGCGGCACTGGACGCCGCCCGGATCGCCCTGACCTACCGCACCCCGGTGTTCCTGCTGTCCGACGGCTACCTCGCCAACGGCTCCGAACCCTGGCGGATCCCCGACGTCGCCGACCTCCCCGACCTCACCGTCCAGTTCGCCTCCGGCCCCAACCATGAGCTCGCGGACGGCACCGAAGTGTTCTGGCCCTACAAACGCGACCCCCACACCCTGGCCCGCCCCTGGGCTTATTTTATGAGCTACGGCGAAGGCGGAGGTCTACACGGGGTGGTTCGGCGGCAGCGTCAGGTGTGTATAAGGGACCGCCGTGCTGCCTGACGCGCCGGCCGCGCAGGGCGCCGAGCCGGTCCAGGGCCGTGGGGCTGGTGGGGCGGCCGTCCTCCAGCAGGGCGGCGCCGCCGCCGTTGATCCGGGCCCGCAGGGCGGAGAGGGCCCGGCGGGCGTCGCCCGGGTCCATCAGGTCGGTCAGCTCGGCCGGCTCGGCGAAGTGGATGCCGGTGATCTCCTGGGCGGGGAGGCGGATGGACTCGATCCGCCCGCGGGACCAGGTGCCGCCGTCGAAGACGTGCAGGATCTCGCCGGGGAACCCCATCCCGGGCGGCATCCCGGGGGTGTCGGCGGGGATCCAGTCGACGGCGAGGCCGCGCGGGTAGCGGCCCTCGATGCCGAGCTCCTCGTACATCTCGCGGGCGGCCGCCGCGGCCGGCGACTCGCCCGCGTCCACCGCGCCGCCCGGCAGCAGCCGGTCGCGGCGGTAGTCCACGCTCTGCACGAGGACGCGCCCGTCGGCGTCGGTGACCAGGACGACCGCCCCGGTCCACAGCGCGGCGCGCGAGGCCCCGTACTCCTCCGGGGTCATCCACGTGCCCGGCCCCGCGGGCCCGCCGCCCGCGTCCTCGGTCACGGCCTCGTCGGTCAGCTGCGGCATCGGACTCCATTCACCGTAGGGGGGCGTTCACCGTGGGGACCCGCCGCCTGTGCAACAGCCGGGACTCCTCCCGGGTTACGGAGACCACGCCCACCGACTTTGCCACCCCTATACCTCCTTATTACCTGGTTACACGGATCTTGCTACGTTCCGGGGTGCGGACTGGCGGCATGAAAACCGCCGGTCCGACCACGTCACCGGAACGAGGAGAGACCCCGACATGCGACGCGCACCACGTACGGGCACCCGGGCGGCCACCGGCAAGCGGTGGACCGTGCCGGGCGTCGCGGGCGTGGCCGGCGGCGCGGCGGTCCTCGGATTCGGTGGGCTGTACGCCGCCGGCCTGCTGCTGGCCGGCGAGGACGTCGCCGTCGGCACCAAGGTCCGCGGTGTCGACATAGGCGGGATGAGCCGCACCGAGGCCCGCCAGGCCCTGGACCGGGAGCTGGGCCCGGCCGCCGCGGCCCCGCTGGAGCTGCGGATCGGGGAACACGCCGAGCGGGCCCAGCCCGGCACGCTCGGGCTGTCCCTGGACACCGGCGCCACCGCCGAGCGGGCCGCGCGCTCCGGATCGAGCCCCGTGCGCGTGATCGGCCGGCTGTTCTCCTCCGGCGATCCCGATGTGGAGCCGGTGGTCCGGCTCGACGAGAAGACCGCCCGCGCCGCCCTCGACGGGATCGGAGCCAAGGCCGCGCAGGAGGTCCGGGAGGGCTCGGTCGCCTTCGAGAAGGGCAAGGCCAAGCAGGTGGCCCCGGTCACCGGCACCGCCCTCGACGTCGACGGCTCCCTCGGAGCGCTGCGCTCCGGCTACCCCCGGGCCCGGGCCGCGGCGGCCGAGCCCGTCACGCTGCCCGTGCGGCGCACGGAACCCCGCATCGGCGGGCAGGAGACGGAGCGGGCGCTCAAGGAGTTCGCCGAGCCCGCGATGTCCGCCCCGGTCACCCTCACCGTCGACGGCAAGCGCATACCCGTCGGCCCCGCCGTCCTGTCCAAGCACCTCACCGTCAAGGACGACGGCGCGGGCCGCCTCGCCCCCGTGCTCGACGGCAAGGCGCTGCTCGCCGACCCGGAGCTGGCCGGTCCGCTGCGCCAGGCGACGCCCGGACCGGTGGAGGCCCGATTGCGCACCGACGCGGCCGGGCGGGTGTCCGTGGCCGAGGAGGGCCGCCCCGGGCGCCGGGTGAGCGAGCAGGGCCTCGGCACGGCGGTGCTGCCGCTGCTGACCGGGTCGGGCGCGGCCGCGCGTACGGGTGAGGTCGCCACCGAGGAGGTCCGGCCGACGCTGGCCGCGAACACGGTCGAGCAGCTGGGCATCAAGGAGAAGGTGTCCTCCTTCAAGGTCGACTTCGAGAAGGCCCCGTACCGGACCACGAACATCGGGCGGGCCGCCGAGCTGATCAACGGCTCGGTCGTGCTGCCCGACGAGACGTGGAGCTTCAACCGCCGCGTCGGCGAGCGCACGAAGGAGAACGGCTTCGTCGACGGCCTCATCATCAACAACGGCCAGTACGAGAAGGCTTCGGGCGGCGGGGTGTCGGCGGTCGCCACCACCGTGTTCAACGCAATGTTCTTCGCGGGCGTCAAACCGGTCGAGTACGGGGCGCACTCCTTCTACATCGAGCGCTACCCGGAGGGCCGCGAGGCCACCGTCGCCTGGGGCAGCCTGGACCTGCGCTTCGCCAACGACTCGGGCAAGGCCCTCTACATCCAGGCCGAGGCGACCGACACCTCGATCACCATCACCTTCCTGGGAACGAAGAAGTTCGACGAGGTGCGCGCGGTCAAGGGCCCGCGCACGAACGTCAAACCGCCGGCCACGCGGACGGACGACGGCGCGAAGTGCGAACCGCAGTCCCCGCTGGAGGGCTTCGACGTCGCCGTGGACCGCGTGTTCGTGCGGGGCGGGCAAGAGGTCAAGCGGGAGACCATGAAGACCCGCTACACACCGAGGGACAGCGTGACGTGCGGGTGAGCGGGCGCTGCCGCCGCCGCTGAGCGCGTGACGGCCGCGCGGTGTGCCCGCGCGGTGTGCCCGCGGCCACCCTTGCGGGTGAAGTGCATGCGGGGGCAACGGGGTTCGTGGGGCAGGGTGGGCGGTTGGACTCGGGCCGGGGACCGCGGACGCCCCTGATCACCGCCGCGCTGATCGTCGCCTCGCTGGCCCTGGCGACCGGGGGCGTGACCGTACGGCCGGCCGGGCCGGGTCCGGGTCCCTGGCCGGCCGTACGGGGACGTGCAAACAAAGACGGACACGACAGACGTCGGCCGAGTCAGCGACGCCGAGGCCCAGAGCGAGGTGACAACGACGGTGCTGTCTAACAACGCGGGGACCGAAGCCGGACCGGCCCCGACCGCGCGCGCGCCGGGCACCCGGGGGGCGCCAACGGGCCCGCGTGCCACGCGGCTCCCGGCCACAGTACCGGCCCCGCGCCACGCCCCGGCCGGCCCCCCCGCGCCCGGGAGGGCCGGACGGTGGCGCGGGGCCGGTCCTGTCACCGGGACCCGGGTGCCACGAGGTGCCGTTGGAGACCGCCGGGTGCCAGGGGACGCTCCGGTGCGGTCTGGGCACTCGTCGTTCTCAACGAGGTGGGACGGAAACGGTTCTGCACGCACGTGCGGGGGCACGGCACAGCAACCGGCCCGGGGCCTGTTCGTTGACCGTGTGGGGATGCACTCCGTGCCCGGCTCTCCGAGTGGCCGGGTGCGGGCCCTGTTTGAGCGGCTCGGCTCGGTGCCCTGGGGTCCGCCGGACGAGAGTCGTCCGGCAGGTCCCGGGTTTTCGGGACTCGGGTCTCGCGGAGCGCCATACCTCAGCCCCGGTCACGACGTGATGGCGAGGGTGCCGGATACCGAGCCGTTGGTGCGGGCGTCGATGGTTCACGCGTGTTCACGGGTCTGGTCCGTTCGGGTGAGGGGAAAACGATCCCGCGGGCCGGGCGGGTTACGCCACTGCGGCGATGAGCGAAACGATCCTGACTGTCCGGCTAACCGCGGGGCCGCCGACCGCGCGCTGGCCCACGCGGTGTGCCGTGGCTGCGAACTGTTGCCCTACCTCAAGAATGGAGTCCCGGCATGGGACTGACGACAGCCACGATCGTCTCCGAGCTGGAAGCGGCGAACAAGGTAGGTGACCCGAAGGCCGACCAGATGGTGTCCGACCTGATCGACAACAAGGAGATCGACGGGGTCAACGCCCTGTTCCGTACCATCGGCACCCTCAAGCCCGGACAGGATCTCTCCGAACTTCCGCCGCGCCTGGCGGAGTTCCTCAAGGAGGCCGCGGCCGGCCCGCCGGACTGGTCCGAGGCTGACGTCAAGGCCGCGGAGAGCTTCTTCGCCCACCACCACGGCGAAGTCAGCATGCTCCAGGGCACGGTCGGCCTCATCGGCACCTACCTCTCCCCGACCGGCGCGTTCACCCTGCGCTCAACCGGCCGCCTCGGCGGCGTCCAGGGGCCGGGCCGGCGCCTGTCGCAGTCTTCCCGCCTCTTCCTCGACATGGGCAATGAGAACGCCCTGCGCGACGGCACCCTCGCGGCGAACGTCACCAAGGTCCGCCTGGTCCACGCATCGGTTCGCCAGCTCCACCAGAAGAGCGGCGAGTGGGACTACGCCAAGTGGGGCGAGCCGGTCTCGCAGAAGTACACCACTGGCGCCACCTGCGTCTTCTCCACCCAGATCATCCAGGCCATGGACCGTCTGGGCATCGACGTGGCCAAAGACGATGCCAAGGGCTTCATGTGCGCCTGGCACTACGTCAACCACTACCTGGGCACACCCGAGAAGTGGCTCCTGCCCAAGGACCCCGACCTGGTCGAGGGTATGTGGAACCACGTACGTGACGAGGAGTGGAAGAAGACCGACGACGGGGTCTTCATGACCAAGCAGGCCGTCGACTTCTACAAGAAGTTCTACCCGCCGGGCGTCCACGACGCGTTCACCGCCATGGTCCGCCACGCGCTCACCGACAAGTACGCGGACATGGCCGGCCTGCCCAAGAGCATCCTGGACGCAGCAGCCAAACCGCTCGCGGCAGGCCACGACCTGGTCAGCGGCATCGGCAGCGGCCTCCTCGGCGGCGGCATCAAGAAGGCCACCGGCGTCAACCCGTACAAGGAGATCGTCGGTATCGCTTCCAAGAGCTTCAACGAGGTCCAGAAGTTCGCCCTCACTCACGACCAGGACAACCAGCCACAGATGCACCAGGAACTCCACGACAACCGCTGACCGCCCCCTACCCTCCCGCACAGCCGGTTCGGGCACGATGAGGACGCCGCTGCTCCGCCCCTGCCGTGAGGTAGGACGCCCCATAAGCGCGCCGCAGTACGGACGCGCGAGGCAGAAGCCAAGGACGGCAAGATCGGCTCGTCCGTCTGCGGCAAGGGCCTGCGGGGCGATGACGTGGTCGCCCGCCTGGAGGGCCACGGGGCGGGGGTACGCGCTCCGTGACCCGTTATGACTGTGATCGTTGGCAGGCCATGACCCACACGAAGCGTGTACTGGCTGCCGTGGCCCTCACCGGTGCCGCCTTGTCCTTCTCCGGCATCGCACATGCCCAGGAGAGCGAGCCGGCCCCGTCCTCATCTACCGCGGCTCCGTCCGTGAACGATGACAGCATCGACGCTCTCGCCGACGGCTTTATCAACGTCTTCAACAAGCAGACACGGGAGCTGCTCAGCAACGTCGAAAGCTAGCGGGCAAGCCGCGTTGGCCTCGCCCGTTTCCGCGAGTGCGGCGTGGCCCTCGGAGCGGCGCAGCAGTGCGGCCCGCACTGCTGCGCCCACTCCTCGCCGGGATCGGGGCTCCAGACGGCCAGCCCGGCGCCGCGCCACTCGATGAGCAGCGGGTCGTCCAGGGGGACGGCGTCGGGGTGCAGGCCGCGGTCCGCCGCAGGAACTCCAGGAGGTCGCGGGGGCTCAGGGCGCGGCCGAGGATCTCACCGTCGCCGCGGACGCGGCACCCGCCCTCGGCGTGCGGGGGGTAGACGATCACGCACAGGCCTGGGCTCATTTCCTCCACCCTGCCGGTACCCACTCACTCCAGCACTCCGAGGGCGACGTGAGGACGGCACTGCGGGCAGCCGTGTATGCCATCGGCCAGGGACGGCGCGCCTCTTCGCCCGTCAGGGCGGAGGGTCCGTTTGTGTGGGGGTGGGAAAGGGGAGGTGCCGGGGGCTCCGGCTCCGCGACCCTGACCTGGGTGGCGCCCGCCGGCTCCTCCATCGAGCGCGACGGCAAGCTCTACGAGGTCAACGGCAAGCCGGTGCGCCTGATGTACGGCACCACGCCCGTGTACCGGACCATGAAGACCGGGGACAAGGGCGAGGACGTCAAGCAGCTCAAGCGCAACCTCCAGGCCCTCGGCTTCGGGACCGGCCTGGACCCCTCGGACGGCACCTTCACCGCGGGCACCGCCACCGGCGTCAAGCGCTGGCAGAAGTCGCACTCCCTGAAGGAGACGGGCGAGATCGGCAAGGACGACATCGCCTTCGCCTCCGGACCGCAGCGGGTCCAGAAGAACGACATGGCGGTCGGCGACGAGGCGGCCGCCGGCAAGCCCGTGCTGACCCTGACCGGCACCGAGCGGCTGGTCCGCTTCCAGCTGGACGTGGCCAAGGCGGGCGCCGCCAAGGTCGGCGACCCGGTGACCGTGACCCTGCCGGGCGGCGCCACCGCCACCGGCAAGATCGAGTCCGTGGGCAGCACCGCCAACCCCGACGACCCGGCCTCGGGCGGCGCGGGCGGCCCGGGAGGCCCGGGCGTCGGCGACAAGAAGCCGAAGCTCCAGGTCGAGGTCACCCTCGACAACGCCGCCGAGGCCAAGGGCCCCGACCAGTCCCCCGTCTCGGTGAACCTGACGGGCGAGACCCGCAAGGGCGTGCTCTCCGTACCGGTCAACTCCCTCCTCGCCCTCGCCGACGGCGGCTTCGGGGTCCAGGTCGTCGAGAACGGCACGGTGCGCGAGGTCAAGGTCGAGCTCGGCATGTTCGGCAAGGGCCGGGTCGAGGTGAAGGGGGACGCCCTCAAGGAGGGCATGCGGGTAGGGGTCCCGAAGTCATGAACAAGCACGCCCACGCGGTCGTCGAGCTGGCCGGCGTCACCAAGGAGTACCCCGGCGGGGTCGCGGCCCTGCGCGGGGTCGACCTCACCATCCTGAACGGCGAACTCCTCGCCATCGTCGGCCCGTCGGGCTCGGGCAAGTCCACCCTGCTGCACATCGTGGGGACCCTGGACCGGCCGACCGCCGGCCGCGTCGCCATCGCCGGGTACGACATCGCGAGCCTCTCCGACCGCGCCCTCTCCGCCCTGCGCTCGCGCCACGTCGGCTTCGTCTTCCAGTCCTTCCACCTGGTCCCGGGCATCAGCGCCCGGGCCAACGTCGCCGAGGGACTGCTGTACTCCGGCCTCTCGCGGGCCGAACGCGGGCGGCGGGCGGAGCGGGCCCTCGCGCGCGTCGGCCTCGGCGACCGCATGGACCACCGGCCGCACGAACTGTCCGGCGGGCAGAAGCAGCGCGTGGCGATCGCCCGCGCGGTCGCGGGCGAACCGGACCTGCTCCTCGCCGACGAGCCGACCGGCGCGCTGGACACGGCGTCCGGCGAGTCGGTGCTGGAACTGCTGCACGAGCTCAACCAGGACGGGGCCACCATCGCCGTGATCACCCACGACAACGAGATCGCGGCGAGCCTGCCCCGGCAGATCCGCATCCGCGACGGCGAGATCGTGGCGGACGTGTGGAACGCCGACGCGCTGGGGGTGGGGGCGTAGTGGGTTCCCGTACGAAGTCCCGCGCGGCCGGCAAGCAGGCCCGCGGCCGGGCCCGCAAGCTGTCCCCGCCGCGCCTGGGCCCCCGCGACGTGTTCCACGTCGGATCCGCCGGCCTGCGCTCCCGGCCCATGCGCGTGTTCCTGTCCGCGCTCGGGATCGCGATCGGCATCGCGACGATGATCGCGGTGGTGGGCATCTCCTCGTCCAGCCAGGCCAAGCTGCTCCAGGAACTCGACAAGCTCGGCACGAACATGATGGTCGCGACCGCCAGCCCGCCGATGTTCTCGGGACAGGACACCAGCCTGCCCGAGGACGCCCCGGGCATGATCGCCCGTATCGACGGGGTCGAATCGGTCGGCGCGACGGGGGACGTGAAGGAGTCCGTCCGCCGCAGCGAGAACATCCCGAAGGAGGAGACCAGCGGCATCGCCCTCAAGGCGGCCAAGGGCGACCTCCTCGAGACGCTCCGCGCCCGGATGGGCAGCGGGAGCTGGCTCAACGACGCCACGGGCCGCTACCCGTCCGTCGTCCTCGGGCACGTCACCGCCGAGCGCCTGGGCATCACCGGGCCGGGCGCGCAGGTCTTCATCGGCGGCCAGTACTTCACCGTCATCGGCATCCTCGACCCGATCCCCCTCGCACCGGAGATCGAGCGCTCGGCGCTGATCGGCTGGGATGCCGCGAGGACCCTGCTGGGCTTCGACGGCCACCCCACCTCCGTCTACGAGCGCTCGGCGGACGACCGCGTCCAGGAGGTACGCGGGCTCCTGGGCAAGGCGGCCAACCCCCAGACGCCGAGCGCGGTCTCGGTCACGGACCCGTCGGCGGCCCTGCAGGCGAAGGCCGCCACCGAGGGCGCCTTCAGCACGCTGCTCCTCGGCCTCGGCGGCATCGCCCTGCTGGTGGGCGGTGTCGGGGTGGCCAACACCATGATCATCTCGGTCCTGGAGCGCCGCCACGAGATCGGCCTGCGCCGCTCCCTCGGCGCGACCAAGGGCCAGATCCGCATCCAGTTCGTCACGGAGTCCCTGCTCCTGTCGGGCCTGGGCGGCCTGGCCGGCATCGCCCTGGGAGGCGCGGCCACGGCGGTGTACGCCCAGGCCGGCGACCTCCCCTGGGTGGTCCCCCTCTGGGCGGTAACGGGCGGCTTCGCCGCAACCCTGGCCATCGGCACGGTGGCGGGCCTCTACCCGGCGGTCCGCGCGGCAGGCCTGTCCCCGACGCTGGCGCTCCAGGCGGGGTAGGGGGCGGGGGCGTTGACGGCGGGTCCCGTCTCCTATACACATCTCACGTCTCCGACTCACCACTCTGGTTCGCTCTCGGGTGGCGGGTGGGGAGGCGGGTCGCCGGCAGGAGGGCGAGGGCCAGCAGGACGGCGGCGATCGCGTACGTGGTCCGGAAGCCGGCCGGGGTCGTGCCCACCGAGCTCAGGGTCACGGAGGTGAGCGCGGTTCCCACCGAGGCCCAGATCTGCGCGTTGATGCTCAGGATCGTGCTCGCCGCGGTCATGCGGTCCTTCGGGAGGTCGCGGCTCGCGGTGGCCATCGTCGGCATCAGGACCATGCCGGCGCCGACGCCCATGACCATCGAGGCGGCGACGACCCGCCAGGCCGCCACGTCGGCGGTACCCGTCTGGAGCGCGGTCAGGGCCATGCCCAGCGCGCCCGTCGCGATCCCGGCCCGGATCAGCCGGCGCGGCGAGACCTTGTCGATGCGCCGCGAGGCGATCTGCATGGTCAGGCCGACGACGAGGCCGACCGGCGCACCCAGCATCCCCGCCGCCGTCGCGGTCGTGCCGCGCGCCTGCTGCCAGTACATCGGGCCGAGCAGCATCGAGCCGAAGTAGCCGCAGGTGAACAGGGCGAGGGTGGCGACCCCGACGCCGAAGGTGGGGTCGCGCAGCAGCCTCAGGTCGAGCAGCGGCTCGCGGGCCGTCAGCGCGCGGCGGCCGAAGGCGGCCACGAGCGTGGCGCCGATGAGGGCGGGCAGGAACGCGCCGGGGGCGGTGAGGGTGCCCTGCTCGGCGCCTCGGGCGAGGCCGAAGAGGAGGAGGGCGAGGCCCGGCGAGAGCATCAGCAGGCCGGGCACGTCCAGCCCGGGGGCCCGGGCCGCGGCCTCGGCCTCGGCCGGGTCCTGGGCCGAAGACCCGCCGCGCGGGGCGTCGGGGCGCAGCAGCTTCGCGGCGAGCGCCAGCGCCACCGCCCCGACGGGCAGGTTGACCAGGAAGATCCACTGCCAGGACGCCACGTCGATCAGCCAGCCGCCCAGGACCGGGCCGATCACGGGCCCGACGATGATCGGGAGCCCGAGCAGCGCCATCACCCGCCCGAGCCGGGCCGGGTCCGCGCCGCGCATCACCATGGCCATCCCGACGGGCATGAGCAGCCCGCCGCCGAGGCCCTGTACCGCCCGGAAGGCGATGAGGCTGCCGGCGTCCCAGGCGCACGCGGCGAGCAGTGACCCGAGCGTGAACAGGGCGAGGGCGGTCAGGTAGGTGCGCTTGGCGCCGATCCGCCCGATGGCCCAGGGCGCGACCGGGATGACGGCGGCGAGCGCGAGCGTGTACGCGCCGGCCGTCCACTGGATCGTCGCCAGCGGTGAGTGGAAGGCGTCGGAGAGGCGGTGCAGGGCGACGTTGACGATCGTCATGTCGAGTACGGACATGACCGAGCCGACGATCACGACGCCCGCGGTGCGGCGGAGTTGGCGTGTCGTGAGAGGGGAGGCGGGCGTGGGTTCCGTGGATTCCGGTATCGGGCGGGTCTTGTGCCGTGTGCTCATCTCCTTCCGCCCCCCTCAGCCCTGGTACGGACGGCTCGTGCGGGCGGCGCGCAGCGCCCGGCCCCACCAGGTCAGCTGGCCGAGCATTCCCTTGACGGCGCCCTCGGACACGGCGGTGTCGCGCGGCACCCCGTCCTCGCCGAGCCCCGACCACGGCCCGTGCAGGCTCACGGAGTCGCGGACGGTCATGGCGTGCAGCTCGGCGAAGACCAGCCGCAGCTGCTCGACGGCGCGCAGGCCGCCGCCGAGGCCGCCGTAGGAGACGAAGCCGGCGGGCTTCGCGTGCCACTGCCCGTGGTGCCAGTCGATGAGGTTCTTCAGGGCGGCCGGGAAGCTGTGGTTGTACTCGGGGGTGACGATGACGAAGGCGTCGGCGGCGGCCAGCCGCGGGGTCACCTCCGCCAGGGCGGCCGCCGCCCGGGGGCTCGGGGAGCTGCCCCAGGCGGGCATGGCCAGCGGCAGATCGACGTCGGCGAGGTCGATGACGTCGAGCTCCAGGCCGCCGTGTGCCCGGGCGGCGCCGAGGAACCACTCGGTGACGGCGGGGCCCTGGCGGCCCTCGCGGACGCTGGCGACGATCACCGTGACGCGCAGCGGTGCGTCCTCATCGGAGACGGGGGAGGTGGGGGAGGTGGGAGTGGAGGCGGTGGCAGGCATGGCGGTGTCCCCTCGTTGGCGGGGCGGTCGCTCGGTGCGGCCGCTCCTCCGGTAAAGTACAACGTGCGTTGTAAGAATTGCAACGACCGTTGTACTTATGTGGGCGAGGAGTCGAGATGACCGGCAGCGCCAGCAGTGCCAGCAGCACCAGTGCCAGCGCCAGCGCCAGCAGCGCCAGTGCCAGCGGCGGCGGCAGCAGCAGGAAGCTGGAGAAGCAGATCGCCATGGCGAGCGCCTCCTGTGGCGTCTTCGGCCGCGAGGGCTACGCGCGCGCCTCCGTCGACACCCTGGCCGCCGCGGCCGGCGTGTCGACCCGCACGCTCTACAACCACTTCCCGGGCGGCAAGGCGGAGCTCTTCCGCACCGTCGTCACCTGGACCTCGACCCGCGTCCGCGACGCGCAGATCGCCCGCATCGACGCCCTCCTCGACCCGGAGCGCCCGCCCCACCCCGACGACCTGGAACGCGATCTGGGCGCCCTGGCCCACGCCTTCGTCGGCCTCATGTCCGACTACCCGGACCACTTCGCGCTCGTCCGCCACATCCACGCCGAAGCCGACCACGTACCGCCCGAGCTGCTGGAGGCGTGGACGAACGCCGGCCCGGGCCCGGTCGGGCGCGCGCTCGGCGACGCGATGGCGGGCCTGGCCGCCGCCGGCCTGCTCGACGTGCACGGAGACCCGGCCATGGCGGGCGCCCACTTCATGGCGCTGGTCTCCCACTCGCTCGTGCAACTCACCCACTACGGAGTCCTCCCGCTGCCCCAGGAGCAGGTGGACCGCCTGGTCACGGGAGGGGTCGCCGCGTTCCTGCGGGCCTACCGCGCGGCCTGACCCGGCAGGCCGTCGGAGAGCCCCGCCCCCGCCCCCACCGTGCGCCGTCGGGCACCGGCCGCCGCGCCGGTCCCCGACGGCGGCGCAGGAACGTTCTCAGGCTGAAAGGCAGAAATGAGCGTTCGCCACGCCCACGGCTCCCACCCGCACACCGACCACCACCACGCGGTGAGCCCGGACTCCGACCGGCCCTATCCCACCCCGGCCCCCGCGCTGATCGCCGGGGGGGCGGCCGCCGAGCGCGCGGGCGGGCACTTGGGGTCGTCCGGGGCCGAGGCGAAGACGACCGCGGTGGGGAGGAGGTGCTTCGGGGCGGGGACAGCCGCGGCGAAAACCCGTGGGCCGTCGGTGGGCCGGGCGGTGAGCCAGCAGCCGGCGAACGGGTCGTCGACGAGGGTGCCACCGCCCCGAACCACTTCTTCACGACCGAGGTCGTCTTCGCCCTGGCCGCGGCCGACGCCAAGAGCCCGGCGGCGCGCAAGGCGGCCGACTTCCTGGCCACGCCCGCGCAGACGGACGCGTACGCCTACCCGGCGGGCAAGGACGGGATACCCGACGCCACCGCCGCCGCGCGCCTGGCCCTCGTCGCCGAGGCGACCGGCAAGGACCCGCGCGCCTTCGGCGGGCGCGACCTGCTCGGCGACCTCGTGAAGTACGTCTGCCCCCGGGACATCGGGGTCGGCGATCCGGTCGAAGGCTGCCTCACCAAGGGCGACTTCCGCACCACCGGCCAGTCCGACGCGCAGGCCATGGCCGTCATCGCCCTGCTGGGCGGCGGCGTGACGCCCCCCGCCGACGCCGTGAACCGGCTGACGGCCCTCCAGTGCGAGGACGGCGGCTTCACCGGCGTCCTGATCCGCTCCGGCGGCTGGTGCGACAGCGACGCGAACTCCACCGGCCTGATCACCCTGGCCCTCAAGCGGGCCGGCGGCCACGACGCCGCCGTCCAGAAGGCACGGGCCTACCTCAAGAAGTCGCAGCTCCCGACGGCCGCTTGGCCCTCCGCCTCCTCCATGACGACCGGCAGCCCGGCCTCCACCGCCTGGGCCGTCCAGGCGCTGCGCGCCCTCGGCGACGACGCCTTCGCGGACGCCGGCCTCTCCTGGCTCTCGCGGCACCAGTTCCTCGGGGCCGGCTTCGGCTTCGAGGAGGACGACACCGAATCGCGGCTGTTCCCCACCTCCACGGTCGCCCTCGCGGGCGCCAAGAGCGACCTCGTCACGCTGACCACCAAGAAGGTGGACCCGCCCACGCCTCCGGCCGGAGCGGCGCCTGACCTCGTGAAGGGCACCGCCTACCTCACCGACCGCGGCCGCCTGGTCCAGGGCCGCTACTACGAGAGCGGCCCGGGCACCGGCTTCGCCGACTACGGCCTGACCATCGACGGCGCCTACGCGCTGGCCGCCACCGGCAAGGACAACACCGCGCTGCGGGGCATCGTCGACTTCCTCGACAAGGGCGGCAAGGACGGCAAGGGCCGCGGCATCCACGACTGGACCCTCATCGGCACCAAGTACGCGGCGGGCGGCTCCATCGGCAAGACGGCCCTCCTCGCCGAGGCCGTGGGCCGCGACCCGCGCGCCTTCGGCGGCCAGGACCTGATCGCGGCCCTCGCCAAGGGAACCTGCACGGCCAGGACCGAGACGGCCGGGCAGTGCGCGGCCAAGGGCAACTACACCTACGCGACCTCGGTCTTCTCCCAGTCGCTCGGTGTCATGGCCCAGGTCCGCGCCGGGGAGACGGCCGCGGCGGCCGAGCCGATCGCCTACCTCAAGAGCCTCCAGGACCCGTCCGGCGGGTGGGTCAGCCTGATCGGTGAACCCAGCGGCACCGAGGTCGACTCCACCGCGATGGCCGCCATGACCCTGGACCTGCTGCCCGACGCCGGCTCGCAGGCTGCCGTGGACAAGGGCCTCGCCTGGCTCGCCGGCCGGCAGAAGGAGGACGGCGGATTCCCCGGCGCCTCCGGCAACTCCGTCAACTCGGCGGCCCTCGCCGTCCAGGGCCTGTCCCTGGACTCCTCGAAGTACGCGGTCCAGATCGCCAGGGCCCGCGCGTTCCTGGCCTCCCGGCAGAACGGTGACGGCGGCTTCGACATCGCCAAGGGCGGCCAGCCCGGCTCCGACGTCCGCGCCTCCACCCAGGCCCTCGGCGGAACCACCGGCATCTCCTTCGGCACTCTGGCGCGCAGCCTCGAGGGCACCGCTCCGGAGCCCCTGCCCAGCACCTCGGTCCTGCCTTCGGCCTCGCCCTCCGCCTCGCCGACCGCACCCGTCATCGTGACCCCGGGCGAGGACGCGGGCGCCGCGGGCTCCTCCGGCGGCAGCGGTTCGGGCGGCGGGGGCGCGCTCGCCTCCACCGGCCCCCGGGTCGGCGGCCTCGCGGCCGCGGCCCTGGTCCTGGCCCTGGGCGGCTGGGGCCTCACCCGCGCGGCGAAGCGCCGCCGCGAGAACACCGGGAGCCGGGCATGAGCGGCAACCGCGTCCTGCGGGCCCTCGCCCGTACGGCCGCCGCGCTCGACCTGACGGTGGCGGCGTTCGCCGCCACCGCGGCCCCGGCCGCCGCCGCCCCGCAGCCGATGGGCCAGTGCACCACCAGCTCGGGCGTGGTCCTCGCCGTCGACTTCGGTCACTGGGGCGGCCCCGTCTACCGCTCCTGCGGGTCGACGCCCACCACCGGCCACGAGCTCCTCAACCAGGGCGGCTGGGCCACCACCGGCACCGGCCACGACGGCCCGGCCTTCATCTGCCGCATCGGCTACAGCGGCCACCGGGGCGGCAAGCAGTACCCGACCGCGCAGCAGGACGACTGCGTCCTGACCCCGCCGGCCTCCGCCTACTGGTCGTACTGGCACGCGGGCCCCGGCCAGAACACCTGGGAGTACAGCCAGCTCGGCGCGATGCTCTACAAGCCCAAGCCCGGCAGCGTCGACCTGTGGATCTTCGGCGGTACCGACATCGAGGGCACGGAGGGCAAGCCCGTCGTCACCCCCGACCAGCTGCGCGCCAAGAACACCCAGCCGACCGGCGGCCCCGCGCCCGAGGACACCCTGAATGGCACTGCGACCGTGGAAGTCTGCACAGTAGAGGTCGTCGGCAGCGTCGGAGGGGTATAAGGGACAGGCGGGCGGCCGGACGAGTACGGGCCCGGGCGCCGGCGGGGCCGGGGCCGGGGGTGCCGGCACGCCCGGCGGGTCCTCCACCCCCGGCGGCTCGGGCAACGGGGGCGGGGGCTCGGCCAACGGCGGGTCCACCCCGCCGCAGGGCTGCGGAGGGGCGAGCTGGGGCGCCATCACCAACGTCGGCAACGGCCTCAAGATCGGCCTGGGCACCAGCAGCCCCCAGGGCGGCGCCAAAGTGGTCACGGGCGGCACCACGGCCTTCGGCTGGGTGCACGAGGAGGGCAACTACGACAGCATCAAGGCGTGCAGCTCGTCCGGCGCCGCGATGAGCCGGGCGCTGACGCAGTTCGGCGACACGGTGCGCGTCGAGCTCGCCGGCCAGTTCTCCGGGGACGTGTGGTGGAACCTGGAGAAGGCCCCGACCTCGGGCGCCTACTTCATCAAGGACATCAGTTTCCAGGGCGGCTGCCTGACGTCCAACGGCGCCGGCGCCCAGCTGACGGTGGTCGCCTGCGACTCCGGCAAGGCCCAGCAGTGGCGGATGCCGTAGCCGCGGCGGATCCCGTAGCCGCGACGGACCCCGCGGGCGCCCTGCCCGGCGATCACCGCCGGGACGGGCACCGGGTGGCGGGGTCAGTGGGCCGATCCGCCGAATTCGGCGTGCTGCGTGAGCAGGGCGAGCTCCGGCTCCCCCGTCGGCTCCGGCGGCGGGAAGGAGGCGCGCCGCGCCTCCGCCCGTGCTTCCGCGAGGAGCCTTTCGAACGCTTCGTCCGTCACGATGGGTCACCTCCTCCCGCCGTCGCGGGTCCCTCACCAGTGGTTCGTGGCGGCGGCCCGCCGGGATTGGCGTCGCGGGCCGCGGCCGGTCAGCCGAAGCGGCCCTGGACGTAGTCCGAGGTGCGGGGGTCGGCCGGGGTGGAGAACATGGCCTGCGTGGGGCCGTGCTCCACGATCTGGCCGGGCGTGCCCTGGGCCGCGAGGAAGAAGGCGCACTGGTCGGACACCCGGGCCGCCTGCTGCATGTTGTGCGTCACGATGACGATGGTCACCTCGTCGGCCAGCTCGCGGATGGTCTCCTCGATGCGGCGCGTGGAGGTCGGGTCCAGGGCCGAGCAGGGTTCGTCCATCAGGAGGATCCGCGGGCGCACCGCCAGGGACCGGGCGATGCACAGGCGCTGCTGCTGGCCGCCCGAGAGGGCTCCGCCCGGCTGGCGCAAGCGGTCGCGGACCTCCTTCCACAGGCCCGCCTTGGTGAGGCACTCCTCGACCAGGACGTCCTTCTCGGCTCCCGAGGCGCGGGTGCCCGTCAGTTTGAGGCCCGCCGTGACGTTGTCGTAGACCGACATCGCCGGGAAGGGGTTCGGCTTCTGGAAGACCATGCCGATCCGGCGGCGCGCGTCGGTGAGCCGGCGGCCCCGGGCGTACACGTCCTCGCCGTCGAGCAGGACCTCGCCCGCCAGCTCCGCGCCCGGGATCAGCTCGTGCATGCGGTTCAGGATCCGCAGGAAGGTGGACTTCCCGCAGCCCGAGGGGCCGATCAGGGCCGTGACCTGGCCGCCGGGCATCGTCAGGGAGACCCGGTTGAGGACCTTGCGACCGCCGAACCACGCCGAGACGTCACGGGCGTCGAGGGTGGAGGCACCGGTGGCGGGGAGCGTGGGGAGGGAGAGCGTCTGCGTCATCGCGGCCTCGTTCACAGGAGGTTGGGCAGGAGGAGGGCGGCCTGGTCGGCGACCGCCAGACCGAGCGCGGCCAGGACCGGGAAGCCGACCAGCCAGGTGTGCGCGCGGCCCCAGCGGAGCCGGGCCCAGGCCAGGGCGGCAGCGGCGAGCAGTAGTCCCTGGGCCCACAGGACCAGCGGGAACCAGGCCGAGGTCTGGCTGCCCAGCGGGGCCTCGTCCGCGGCGAGGCGCCCCGGGGTGCGGCCGCCGGACTGCTGGGCGGGCGTGGTGAGTTCGGCGTCCACCTGGACCACTCCGTCGGGCATGTACGGGGTGCCGTCGGCGGTCATGAGCGTGAGCCGGCCCGCGTCCCCGGCCGGCCGGGAGGGCACCGGGTCGCCCGCGCGCCGCACGCCCAGCACCTTGTACGTGTGCTCGCCCTGGCCGGTGACGACGAGGAAGGTCTCCCCGCGCGCCAGGTCCGCGATGTGGGCGAACGGGCCGCCGTAGCCCGCCTGTCGGCCCATGATGATGCTGGTGCCGGGCTGGCCGGGCAGCACGGTGTCGCGGCGGTGCCCCGGCCCGGCGGTCAGCACCTCGGAGGTGGTCGCCTCGCGGACGACCTCGCGCAGGCCGATCTGCGGGATCTCCAGCAGCGCGACCGGTGTGCCCGGGCTCGTCGGACCCAGCGGGGCGGTGGCGTTGGCGAGCCCCTCCCGCAGCTGCGCGTACCCCACCCGGCGGTCCCGCTCGTGGCGGAGGTGGCCGAGCGGGCCGACCTCGGCGACGAAGCCGAGGAGCAGGGCGCCCAGGATGGACAGGGCCGCGCCGGTGGCCCACAGGCCCGGTGAACCCGGACGCCCCGCCGGAGCCGTGACGGCTCCGGCGGGGTCGGGGCGCACGTCCACCGGCGGGGTGGAGGTGGCTGTCATGGTGTCTTCTCCGGAGGGGGATGTGCGGGTCAGTTGCCCGAGAAGGTCAGCAGGCCGCGGCGGCGGGCCCACCAGACGGCCGCGCCGCCGGTGGCGACGAGGCCGGCGCCGAGCAGACCCACCGTGCCGGCGTCCGCGCCGGTGTTGGCGAGGCCGCCTCCGGAACCGCCCGCGGAGCCGCCCGAGACGTTGGTGGAGACGCCCACGCTGTCACCGCCGGCGGAGCCGCCCGTGGTCCCCGCCGAGGCCGACGCGGAGGGCGAGGGCGAGGCCGACTCGGAGGCGGACGCCGAGGGGGTGGGGGACGCCGACTCCGAGGAGGTCGGGGTCGGCGTCCCCCACCCCCTCGGCGGGTGGCAGGCCCGCATGGTGGAGATCGACACCGGTCTGGCTCCCGGTACGAGCGAGCCGCGGGAAGGGTTCGGGCTGGGGACGACGCTGGCCCAGCGATGCGCCGCGATGTCGGCGCGTCTGGCCGTCGCCGGCATCCGCTGCTCCGCCCACACTCTCGCCGACAAGCGGCGCATGTGGAAAGCGGCTGGGGAGAACCCGGCCGTCCTGCTGCCCCGGCTGCGGGACAAGCGGCCTGGCGGCTTCACCGACCCGCGGTGTCTGGCGGCCATGGAAGAGGTGGTGACACGGCGTGCACGCGAGTCGGATGTGACCGTCGAGCTGATCCGCGAGGAAGTGGAAGACCTGCTGCGTTCGCGGTACGCCGCAGAACTCGGCGATCCGGCTGTCGCGGCGATGCTGCTGCCTTCTCGTTCCACCTTCTACCTGCGGATGAAGGAGTCTGGTCTGGCTGATGCCCTGGGCCGGCCGACACGGGCCCGGGCCGCACTGGCCTGCACCCCGCCCCTCCCCCACGGTGGGCGCGGGGCCGTGCTGAGGCCGGGGCAGGTCACCCAGGTCGACACCACGCCGCTGCGGATCCTCGCCTGCGGCGACGACGGGCGGCCCACCGCCGCGGAGATGACCGCGCTCATCGATGTGGCCAGCCACAGCGTGTGCGCACTGATGATCACTCCCAGCCGTACGGGGGACGCGGCGAGCGGGCAGGTCGGCCGGGCGATGCGGGCGATCGACTTGACCTTGATGCTGGCGCAGGCCTTCGCGCCCTGGCCGGTGATGCCCGGCTGGGACCCTCTGAGTGCGGCCGCCGCCTCCAGCCTGCCGTTCGGGGCGCTGCGGGCGGCGGACGAGCGGTTCAGCGAGGCCACGGCCGCCCGCCCGGTCATCCGTCCTGAGCTGATCGTCTACGACCAGGGCAGCCCCTATGTGAGTGAGCACTTCACGTCAGTCTGCGACCGGATGCGCATCGCGCGGCGCCCGGCACGCAAGAAGACCCCGGCCGACAAGCCGCTCGTCGAGCACTTCTTCACCACCCTCGCGCATCGCTTCAGCCAGTACGTGCAGCATGGCTGGCAGGGCCGCAGCCATAAGAAGCGCGGCCACGGTATCGAGCGCATGCCGCTGTTCACGATCGCCGAGCTCCAGCAGATGGCCCAGGAATGGGTGGCGCTGGACTATCAGCAGACTCCCGATGCGGGGCTGCGAGACCCGCTGCGGCCCGGGGTCGTGCTGTCTCCCAACGACATGTATGCCGTCCAGGTGGCCCGTAGCGGGTACCGGCCGGTGCCGCTCACCGCCGCCCAGAACCGCTTTTTCCTGCTGCCCCGCTGGGTCATTCCCGGCAAGAGCGGGTTCATGATCAACTACAGGACCTATCAGCCCGTCGCACAGGACGCCGGACACTACCGCGAGGTCTTCCTGCGTGGCGGCTCGAAACTGCCCGGCCGCGGGGACCGTTGGGAATGCCGCTTCAACCCCTACCGGCCCGAGCGGGTATGGCTGCATGACCACACGGCGGGGAACTGGGTCACGTGCGATTTCCGGCTGCGCCACCTGCTCCACGACCCGTGGAGCGCGGACATGTGGCAGGAGCACGCCGAGCAGCACCGCGCGGCAGGCGGCAGCGAGCGGGACGAGGAGGCGATCGCCCTGGCCCTGGCGCAGCGCGAACGCCGCCGCCGCAGTAGCAGGCCTCCCTCGAAGCGCACCGGAGCCGAACCGTCTTTCCGAGGTGTCGAGTTGGAAACTGAGCAGCTGGCCCCGGACCCCTACGCAGGTCTGGAGGAGTACGACCTTTCGACCCTGCGGCCCCGCCCGGGACTGCCCATCTCCCCTCTGGCTCCCCCGCCTGCGGACAGGACCCCAGACACGGCCGGGCCTGGGGCCAGGAAGCGAGAGGGCACGCAGGCTCCGCACCCGCTCACGGCCCTCTTCGTCCCCTCCGGCTGCGAGGCCGGCGGCCCGCCCCACGCCGACGTCGGCCTGACGCCGGCCGAGGAGTACGAGGCCGTCGAGGCCGAGCTCCTCGACGACCTCGGCGCTGGTACGGACAGCGGCAGCGACGAGGACGTCATCGACGCGTGGGAGGCGTAGGCAGCCCGGAGCATCGGCCATGAACCGCACAGGCCGCGGCCGCTCGCCACCGTCGCCCGCCCCTCAAACGCGACGGGCCGCCCCGTGGCCCGCCAAGCGGGCACGCTCTCCACGCCCGAACCGGCCTCCTCACAGGAGGGACGCAGTACCCGCCGACGAACAGGGATCACGATGAAGGCCTCCGTGGAATTGCGCGACAAGCGCGAGGCGCGCCTGCGCCAGCAGCTCAAGGACACTCCGATGCGGCCTCTGCCGCTGTTCCAGGTCACCGGCTGGAACCATTTCGTCGACGAGGAAGTGGCACCGCCCGCGCGGACGGACGGCGGCCCGGGCCCGGAGAGGCGCACGGACGAGCGGGCCATCGCCTACCACCGGCACCTGCGGATGGTGCCCACCGACGCCATGTCCCACCTGCAGGAGACGGTCGTTCAGGCCGTCCATCTCAACAGCGGGCGCCGGGCGGGCCTGATGGACCATGTCATCGACGGGCCGGCCGGTACCGGAAAGACCTGCCTGCTGCGGGCGGTGGGGCGCGCAGCCCAGCAGGAGATCGAAGCCGGCACGGGTGGCCGGCAGCAGAACACGATCCCGGTGGTCCATATCACCACCCCCGTGGACCCGGAACCGAAGGTGAACTGGGTCTGGGAGATCGCCTCCTACCTGGGCTTGAATCCTGAGCCGAAAAGCCTGGCTGAAGTCCTAGAGATGCGCCGGCACCCCGACCTGACCCTGCCGGTCAACTATGTCCTGGAGAGCGCCCAGACCCGCCTGCTGCTCATCGACGACATCGACCGCGCCACCGTGCAGCAGCTGGCGACCGTGCTGCCCCACTTCGACTACCTGCGCAACAAGCTGGGCATCTCGCTCCTCTTCTGCGGCACCGGCGCCAGTCACCTCCTGCACCAGGCCCGCGCTCTGGCCGGGGACTGGACCCGGGTCGGCCAGGAGGACCGGCTCTCGCCCCCGACTACCCCCACCACGCCACCCACGGCACGGTCGGCCTCTGGTCGAAGTACCCGCTCACGGACGTCCGCCCGGTCGACATCCGCCCGGCCGGCCTCGGCGCGGACTGGAACCGTGCCCTGCGCGCGACCGCCGCCACCCCGCACGGCCCCGTCGCCGTCTACGTCGTCCATCTCCCCTCCCTCCGCCTGGGCGTGACCGGCTTCGGCTCCGCCCGCCGCGACGAGAGCGCGCGCCTCCTCGGCGCCGTGCTCGCCGCGGAGCCCGCGGACCGCGTCGTCCTGCTCGGTGACCTCAACAGCACCACCGACGACCGCGGTCTCGCCCCGATCCTCGCGGCGCGGATGAACGCCCCCTCCTCCGGCGGGTTCGCGTTCAGCTGGCCCGCGACCTTCCCCCTGGCCCGGATCGACCAGATCCTGGCCCGCGCCGGGACCGTCACCCGCATCCGTACGCTCCCCGCCACGCACAGCGATCATCTGCCCGTCTCCGCTGTCATACGGTTCGGCCACAGCGCTAGCTAGTGCTGTGACCGGGAAGGTTCACCGGACAAGCCGGTTGACGGAGCCCGCCGGCGCGGGGTTTCCTGGGCCGCGTGACTGATCTTCGTATGGAGCGCGTGCACGGCGACTCCGCCGGAGTGGTGGCGGCCGACTGGCGGTACGTCCACAACCTGATCATCCCGACCCACGAACTGTCGCTCGCCGACGTACGGGAGCGCTCCGGCCGGAACTCCCTGCACGTGGCCTACCTCGGCGACACCCTCGTCGGCTGCACGACGGTCCGGCCACCGGCGGCGGACTCCCCGCCCGCCACCACCGCGACCGCCACCGTGATCGCCCGGGTCCTGCCCGAGCACCGCGGCCGGGGACTGGGCGGCGAGCTGTACGCGTACGGGCTCGCGCACGCCCGGGAGCTCGGGGCCCAGGTCATCGAGACGGTCGTGCTCGCGTCCAACCCGGAGGGGCTGCGCTTCGCCCGATCCCTCGGCTTCGTCGAGTTCGACCGCTACGTCCTGCCCGGCGACACGGTGCCCTACGTCGACCTGCGCCTCACCTGACCCCGCGGCGCCGCATGCGGGAGACGGCGACACCGGCCAGGCAGATCGCACCGCCGAGCAGGGTCAGCCCGGCCGGGATCTCGTCGAGGGCGATCCACGCGATGAGCACGACCACGGCCGGCACCGCGTAGGTCGTCGCTCCCATCTTCCCGGCGGTGGTCCGCGACAGGGCGAACGACCAGGTCGTGAAGGCCAGCGCGGTCGGGAAGAGCCCCAGGTAGAGCATGTTGAGCACGGCGGACATCGGCGCCCGCGGAAGCTGGTCGACGAGCTGCCAGGCGAACGGCAGCGTGACGGCCGTCCCGATGAAGCAGCCGTACGTGGTCACCTGGAGCGGACTCGCGTACTGCAGCGCCGGCTTCTGCAAGACCACCCCGGCTCCGTACGTCAGCGCGGCGACCAGGCAGAGCAGGACCCCGCCCAGCGAGGCGGATCCGCCGTGGGAGGTGGACAGCCCGACGACCACGGCCCCGGCGAAGGACACGGCCATCCCCGCCAGCAGCATCGACGGGAACCCCTCCTTCAGCAGCCAGCCGCTGAGCAGGGCGATCACGATCGGGCCGATGTTGACGACCATGGCCGCGGTGCCGGCGTCCACGAGCTGCTCGCCCCAGTTGAGCGTCACCATGTACAGCCCGAACCACAGCACCCCGGACCCCAGGATCCCGGGCCACGCCTGCTTCGGCGGCGGCGGGACCCGCTTGACGAGCAGGACCAGCCCGAGCGCGACCGAAGCCGTGAGCAACCGCCCGAACGCGAGCGCCCCAGGCCCGAAGTGGGCGGCCGCGGACCGGATGGAGACGAACGCGGAGGCCCACAACAAGACGGTCACCCCGGCCGCGACCAAGGCACGCCGATCGGTTCTGTTCTCCTCAGCCGTGATGTCCATGCGCGCAAGCTACCTCTCACGGACGGAATGCCGCCGTGAGTAAATTCCGCAGCGGTCAACCGTCCGTCAGCAACAGCTTCTTCTGCGGCTTGCCCATCGCGTTGCGCGGGATCTCCGCCACGAACCGCACCTCGCGCGGCCGCTTGTGCACCGACAGGTTCGCGGCGACGAAGTCGGTGAGCTCGGCCCCCGTGACCCCCTCGGCCACCACGAAGGCCACGATCCGCTGCCCCAGATCCACGTCCGGCAGCCCGACCACGGCCGCCTCGCTCACGCGCGGGTGGTCCAGCAGCGCGTTCTCGATCTCGCCCGCGCCGATCCGGTAGCCCCCCGACTTGATCATGTCGATGGAGGCCCGGCCCACGATCCGGTGGACGCCGTCGGCGTCGACGGCCGCGATGTCTCCGGTGCGGAACCACCCGTCCTGCGTGTACGCGGCGGCCGTCGCCTCGGGCCGGCCCAGGTACCCGGAGAACAGCGTCGGCCCGGTGAGCTGGAGTTCGCCGATCTCCGCGCCCGCCTCCGCCACGATGCGCGTACGGATGCCGGGCAACGGGGTGCCGACCGTACCGGGCCGCACGTCAGCCCCCGCGCGCCCGCTGACGGTGATCAGCGTCTCGGTCATCCCGTACCGCTCCACGGGCCGCAGCCCGGTCAGCCGCTCCAGGTCCCGGAAGACGGGCGCGGGCAGGGCGGCGCTGCCGGACACCAGCAGCCGCGCCCCGCCCAGCGCGGCGGCGGCCTGCGGTGCGCCCGCGATACGGGACCACACGGTCGGCACCCCGAAGTACAGGCTCCCTCCGGCCCCCGCGTACGCCTCGGGAGTGGGCCGGCCGGTGTGCACCAGGCGGCTGCCGGTGCGCAGGGCGCCGAGCACCCCGAGGACGAGCCCGTGCACGTGGAACAGCGGCAGCCCGTGTACGAGGGTGTCCTCGGCGCTCCACTGCCAGGCCTCGGCGAGGGCGTCGAGGTCGGCGGCGACGGCCTCGGCGGTGAGGACGACGCCCTTGGGCGGCCCGGTGGTCCCGGAGGTGTAGAGGATCAGCGCGGCCCCACCAGAGCCGGAGCCGGAGCCGGAGCCGAAGTCGACGCCCCCGCCCCCGCCGGTGTCCAGCAGCGTCGCGACCTCGTCCGCCTTCCAGGCCAGCACCTCGCGCAGGATCAGCACCGCGCGCTGTTTGGCCGGCAGGTGCTGGAGCGCCGCGACGAAGGCGAGGCGTACGGACTCCTTGTCCAGCGCCACCTCCGCCGGGTCGGCGGGCGGCGGCGTCGCGGTACTGGTCACCGGCACATCGTAGGGAACGAGGCTGTGCCAAACCCAGGGGGACGGGAGCGTTGGGGCGTGCCGGGTGGGACGGCTGAGAGGATGGGGCGGTGACCACTGACCAGCCCCGCTCCGCCGAAGCCCCCTCCCCGGCCGCCTCCGACGCACATGCGGCAGGCGTCCTCGTCCTCGCCGGGACGCCCATCGGCGACCTCTCGGACGCCCCGCCGCGCCTCGCGTCCGAGCTGGAACGGGCCGACGTGATCGCCGCCGAGGACACCCGGCGGCTGCGCCGGCTGACCCAGGGGCTCGGCGTCCACACCACCGGGCGCGTCCTGTCGTACTTCGAGGGCAACGAGTCCGCGCGCACCCCCGAGCTGGTCGAGGCCCTGGCGGCCGGCAAGCGCGTCCTGCTGGTGACCGACGCCGGCATGCCCTCGGTCTCCGACCCCGGATACCGGCTGGTCGCCGCCGCCGTGGAGAAGGACATCAAGGTCACGGCCGTGCCCGGGCCCTCCGCCGTGCTGACCGCGCTCGCCCTCTCCGGGCTGCCCGTCGACCGCTTCTGCTTCGAGGGCTTCCTGCCGCGCAAGGCCGGCGAGCGCCTCGGCAAGCTCCGCGAGGTCGAGGGCGAGCGCCGCACCCTCGTCTACTTCGAGGCCCCGCACCGGCTCGACGACACCCTGGCCGCGATGGCCGAGGTCTTCGGCGCGGACCGCCGTGCCGCCGTCTGCCGCGAGCTGACCAAGACCTACGAGGAGATCAAGCGCGGCGGGCTCGGCGAGCTGGCCGCCTGGGCCGCCGAGGGCGTGCGCGGCGAGATCACCGTGGTCGTCGAGGGAGCCCCGGCGGCGACCCCCGGAGACGTGGACGCCGAGGAGCTCGTCAACCGGGTACGGGTGCGCGAGGAGGCGGGGGAGCGGCGCAAGGAGGCCATCGCCGCGGTCGCGCTGGAGGTCGGGGTACCCAAGCGCGAGGTCTTCGACGCGGTCGTCGCGGCAAAGAATGCGGCACAAAAGGTGCCGCGAGTCGGTAAAGAGCTAACCTGAAAGGCAAAGCTCAGACCGCGCACCGGGCGCTTTGGGCATGACTCGCCCAAAGTCCGTCCAACACTAGACAGGGCCTGATGCGCTCCCGCCCGAAGAGGCGTCCACTGGCAATGGCACCAGTGGAACAAGAGGAGCTGGCATGAGTGAGATCGCTGAACCCCGTCCGGTCGCAGCACCGGCCGCAGGACCCGTCGTCGCCGCCCCCGCCACCCCGGCCCCCGCCGGGCCGACCGTGCCGACCGTGCACGAGGCGTACTCCTTCGCCTGCATGAAGTGCGGATACGGCTGGGAGCAGGGGTACGAGATAGAGCACCACGCCGACGGCCAGGGCCACCCCTTCATCATCTACACGGCGGACGGCGAGCGGGTCCCCTCACCCCTGTCCAACCCGACCTGCATGAACTGCGGCGGCCACGTGGTGCGGATCATGCGCGAGGGCCAGGTCAAGTCGGTCGTGGGCATGCTCGACCAGCTCTACCACCACCGCGCGGCCCCCGGGATCGCCGGACCGGTGCCGGCCGGATACACCGCGCGGGCGCCCAAGCCCCGCAAGGCCGCCCCCCTGCACGACGCCCCCGGACCGGTCGCCGTGGAACCCCCCGGACTGCTCGCCCGGCTGATGGCGCTCTTCCGCCGGTCATAAGATCGGCCGTATGAGCCGTAGTACGTCGAACGACGCGCCGCCCCCGCTGCCCGAACCGCTCCGGGTGGCGGTCGCCGACTCCCACACCCACCTGGACATGCAGTCCGGCACCGTGGAGGAAGGCCTGGCGAAGGCGGCCTCCGTCGGCGTCAGCACCGTCGTCCAGGTCGGCTGCGACGTCAAGGGATCCCGCTGGGCGGCCGAGACCGCCGCCGCGTACGAGAACGTCCACGCGGCCGTGGCCCTGCACCCCAACGAAGCCCCCCGCATCGTGCACGGGGACCCAGGGGGCACCTCCCAGCCCCCTGGGGCTGGGGGAGGTTGGTCGCGGCAGGGCGCCCGGACGGGCGGCGGCGAGGCCGCCCTCGACGACGCGCTCGCCGAGATCGAGGCCCTGGCGGCGCTCGCCCACGTGAAGGCGGTGGGCGAGACCGGGCTCGACTTCTTCCGCACCGGGCCGGAGGGGATGGCCGCGCAGGAGCGCTCCTTCCGCGCCCACATCGAGATCGCCAAGCGGCAGGGCAAGGCCCTGGTCATCCACGACCGCGAGGCGCACGCGGACGTCCTGCGCGTGCTGCGCGAGGAGGGCGCGCCCGAGCGGACCGTCTTCCACTGCTACTCCGGCGACGCGGAGATGGCCCGCGAATGCGCTGCCGCCGGGTACTACATGTCCTTCGCCGGAACCGTGACCTTCAAGAACGCCCAGCCGCTGCGCGACGCGCTGGCGGTGGCCCCGCTGGAGCTGGTCCTCGTGGAGACCGACGCCCCGTACCTGACCCCGGCCCCCTACCGCGGGCGGCCCAACGCGCCCTACCTCATCCCGCTGACCGTCCGGGCGATGGCCGCCGTCCGCGGCCTCGACGAGGACGCGATGGCGACGGCGCTGGCCGCCAACACGGCCCGCGCCTTCGACTACTGAGCGGCCGCTCCGCCCTGCCCGCCCTGTCCGCCCCGCTCCGCTTACCGGTCCCGCCGCCTCACCCGTTCGCCACGTTCCGTGACCGTCCGGCTTTGTCCTGTGACGACGGCTCGGCTAGGGTGCCGTGCCCGAAGCAGCCGGACGGACCAGTGGAGCGAGCGTCGTGAGCGATATGGCCTGGCCTGCCGGTGGACGGGACCCCTGGCCCGGGGCCCCCGAACCCGAACCCGAGCCCCACGACCGGTCTCTTACTCCCAACCCACGGTCCCGACGTCCTACTCAGCTTAGATCCTGGCTGGCGCTGCATCCCGTACCGGCACTGGCCCCGGCGCGGCACCGGACCCCGTACCGCACCGGCACCCGACCCCGTACCGGCAGCGGCACCCGACCCCGTACCGGCACTGACCCCGGCGCGGCACCGGACCCCGTACCGGCAGCGGCACCGGACCCCGTACCGGCAGCGGCACCGGACCCCGTACCGGCACCGGCACCGGACCCCGTACCGGCAGCGGCAACGGCACGGCACCAGCACCGGCACCGGATCCGTACCGGCACCGGATCCGTACCGGCACCGGCACGGCACCGGATCCGTACCGGCACCGGCACCGGCACGGCACCGACCCTGTACCTGCAGCGGCACCGGCACGGCACCGACCCTGTACCTGCAGCGGCACCGGCATGGCACCGGCACCGACCCTGTACCGGCAGCGGCGCCGGCACGGCACCGACCCTGTACCTGCAGCGGCAGCGGTACCCGCACCCGATCCCGTACCGGCACCCGGACCCGTACCCTCCGCCGCCCCCGGGCTATCGACAGATGGCCAGCGCGTCCAGTGCCACCGCCCCCTGCCCGCGCGGCAGCACCATCAACGGGTTGATGTCCAGCTCGGAGAGCTCGTCGCCCAGTTCCAGCGCCATCCGCTGCACCCGCAGGATGACCTCCACCAGCGCGTCCACATCCGCCGGCGGCGCCCCCCGCACACCCTCCAGCAGCGCGTGCCCGCGCAGCTCCATCAGCATCGCCCGCGCCTGGTCCTCCCCGAAGGGCGGCACCCGGACCGCCGCGTCGTGCAGGATCTCCACCAGCACGCCGCCGAGCCCCACCGTCACCGTCGGGCCGAAGAGGTCGTCCTGGGTGACGCCGACGACCATCTCGACCCCCCGCTCCACCATCTGGCAGACGAGGATCCCGTCCAGCGGGACGTTCTCGTAGCGCGCGATGTCCGTCAGCTCCCGGTAGGCGTCGCGGATCTGGCTCGCCGACGTCAGGCCGATCTTCACCAGGCCCAGCTCCGTCTTGTGGGCGAGCTGCGGGCCCGAGGCCTTCATGACCACCGGGTACCCCACCAGCCCGGCCGCCCGCACGGCGGCGGCCGCGCTGGTGACCAACTGCTCCCTGGGCACCCGTATCCCGTAGGCGCGCAGGAGCTGCTTCGCCGAGTGCTCGCTCAGCTGCTGGCCCGGGCGCATGAGCGCCTGCGCCTTGCGGAAGGAGGGCGAGGGGGTGCGCGGGGCGTCCTCGAAGGGCGAGCGGTAGGCGGCGGTGAAGCGGTGGTGGCCGAGGTAGGCGCGGACGGCGGTGATGCAGTTGCCGAAGGTGCGGAAGGTCGCGACCCGAGAGGAGCCGAGGAGCGTGGTGCGGTAGGCCTCCTCGGTGCCGACGGGCGAGCCCCAGATCACGCAGATCAGCTTGTCGGTCTGCTCGGCCGCGTCCACCAGGTCCTGCGCGAGCTTGTCGCTCATGGGCGGGAAGGGGCCGGTGATCGGGCAGATCAGGACGCCGACGGACGGATCGGCGAGGATCGCGTCGATGATCTTGCGGCCGCGCCAGTCGCCGACCGGGTGGCCGCCGTTGTCGACGGGGTTGGAGACGCCCAGGTACTCCGGAATCCACTGGTGCAGCTCGTCCTGCTTGGCCTGGGACAGGGTGGGCAGGCTCAGCCCCGCCTCGGTCGCCAGGTCGGAGAAGTGGGCGCCGGTGCCGCCGGAGATGGAGTAGACGACGACCCCGTCGGCGAGCGGCTTGCGCGCCCGGGCCAGCAGTGCGGCGGTGTCCTGGAGCTCGTCGAGGCCGTCGACGCGGATCACGCCGAACTGCCGCATGGCGGCGTCGACGACGGTGTCCGCGCCGGTCAGCTTCCCGGTGTGGGAGGCGGCCATCCGGGCGCCGGTCTCGGTGCGGCCGACCTTGACGGCGACGACGGGGACGCCGTTGCGCGCGGCCCGGTCGGCGGCGAGGAGGAACTGGCGGCCGTCCTTGAGGCCCTCCACGTAGCAGGCGATGGCTCCGACCTCGGGTTGTTCGGCGAAGTAGGAGATGAAGTCGGAGGTCTCCAGGTCGGCCTCGTTGCCCGTGGGCGCCCAGTGCGAGAGCCGGATGCCGAGCTCCTGGAGGGTGTAGACGGGCCGGCCCTGGTGGCCGGACTGGGTGATCAGGGCGATGGCCGGGCCGTCGAGGTCGTCGCGGAACTTCTCGAAGGCGTTGAGGTTCGTGTTCGGTCCCAGCAGGCGCAGGCCCGATCGCCTTACGGCCGCCCCCAGGCGGGCCTGCGCGGCGGCGCCCTCGTCGCCGGTCTCGGCGAATCCGGAGGCGAAGGCGACGGCGAACTTCACTTTGGCCTCGGCCAGTTCCTCGATGACGGGGAGCGGGTCGGCGACCAGGAGGACCGCGAGGTCGACCTGTTCGGGGAGGTCGGCCACGGAGGGGTGGCACGGCAGCCCGAAGACGGAGGTTCGGGTGGGGTGGACGGGGTGCAGCCGGGCCCCGACGCGTTCCGCCCAGGCGATGAGCTGCCGCGTGATGCCGGTGTTGGGTCTGCCGTCGGCGTCCGAGGCGCCGATGACGGCCACGGACTCGGGCCGGAAGAACCGGTCCAGGTCGGGAGCGTCGGCGTGCAGGGGCCGACCGCTGACGTCCAGCGCGACCGTGTCCTCGGCGGAGGGGGCCGCCGTGGAGTGGACGGCCGTCCTGGGGGTCTCCCCGCAGGCCTCGACACGTGCGCGGAAGTCGGTGGTGAAGGTGCCGTGAGTAGATCCAAGCATCGTTCCGCCCGCTCCTGCTCGATGAACCTCGACGAATCTCGAGAACTGACGCGTAGTCAGATTACTGAACTGACACGCCGTCAGGAACAGGGCTGCGCAGGAAAGGTGGTGGAGGTGATGTGTGGAACGGTCTCAGATCCCCTCAGGACGGGTCCAGACCACAATTCGGCCGACGCCGAAGCGAAGCAAGGGCCACAGGCGACACCCGGGGCATTCCCTCCCCCCACGCCCCTCCCGCACACGCGGGGCTGCGGGCCGGGCTGCGTGGGTGGTCGGCGGGCCGGGCGGAGGTCCGGGCGGCTGGCCGACCCGCGTGGGCGGGAGGGGCGTGGTGGCTGTCGCTTCTCCAGTGGGGCAGGGTGGGCGGTGTCACTGCTGCTTTTCCTGGTCTTCGGGGCCGGTGGCGTCGCGCCGGCCGAACTGCGCGTAGCGCTCGTGGCGTTCGACGCGCCGGCGGGTGGCGCGGCGGAAGCGCCGGGCGACGAGCCGGGCCAGGTCGGCGGCGCCGACCATGCCGGCCTCGGGGCCGAGCTCGGCCTTGGCGATGCGGGCCTCGGGGCGGTAGCCGCGGCCGGTGAGGTGGCGGCGGAAGGCTTCGCGGGCGGGGCCGATGAGCAGGTCGTCGGCGGCGCTGACGCCGCCGCCGATGACGAAGCAGGAGGGGTCGAGGGCGGCCGCGAGGTTGGCGATGCCGACGCCGAGCCACTGGCCGATGTCCTGGAGGAGCTCGACGCACATGGCGTCGCCCTCCCGGGCCAGCTCGGTGATGAGCGGCCCGGTGATCTCGTGGACGTTGCCGCCGACCCGGGCGATGAGGTTGTGCGCGACCGGGGAGTCGGCGGCGGCCAGCTCGCGGGCCTCGCGGACCAGGGCGTTGCCCGAGCTGTACTGCTCCCAGCAGCCGCGGTTGCCGCAGGGGCAGCGGTGCCCCCCGGGGACCACCTGCATGTGGCCGAACTCGCCGGCCACCCCGTAGCGGCCCCGCTTGACCTGGCCGTCCTCGAGGATGGCCCCGCCGATGCCGGTGCCCAGCGTGATCATGACGAGGTGGTCCTCGCCGCGCGCGGCGCCGAAGCGCCATTCGGCCCAGGCGGCGGTGTTGGCATCGTTGTCGACCATGACCGGGATCGCGAGCCGGGACTGGAGCGCGTCGCGCAGCGGTTCGTCGCGCCAGGCCAGGTGCGGGGCGAAGAGCACGCGGGAGCGGTCGGCATCGACCCAGCCGGCCGCGCCGATGCCCACCGCGTGCACGTCGTGCCGGTCGGAGAGGTCCAGGACCAGCTCGACGATGGTGTCCTCGACCACCTTGGCGCTCTTGGACTTGTCGGGGGTCTCGGCCCGGATCTTCTCCAGGATGATCCCGTCGGCGTCGACGACGCCGGCCATCACCTTGGTGCCGCCGATGTCGATGCCGACGGTCGGAACGCGCGGGGCGGTCAGGTGCGACCGGCGCTCACGGGTCCCGATGGTCCGCAGGACGGTGCCTCGCGCCGCTCCCCGGTGGGCGAGCGTGAAGTCCCGGTACGTGCTCATCGAGTCGTGTCGTCCCTCATGGTGCGGTGGTGCCGGATGTGGTGCCGGATGCGCCCTCAGGTCCTGATTCTGCCACCCGCTCCAGCTCGTGGCTCAGCTCGTCGAGCTCGGAGCCGCCCGCCATCTGGCGGGTGAGCTCGTCCAGGGTGATCGAGTCGCGGGTGTGGCTGCCCGCCATGGTGCCGCGCTTGAGCAGCACGAACCGGTTGCCGACCAGGTAGGCGTGGTGCGGGTTGTGCGTGATCAGGACCACGCCGAGGCCGGCGTCGCGGGCGGCCGCCACGTACTTGAGGACCACGCCCGACTGCTTGACGCCGAGGGCCGCGGTGGGCTCGTCGAGGACGAGGACCTTCGCGCCGAAGTGGACGGCGCGGGCGATGGCCACGCACTGGCGCTCCCCGCCGGACAGGGTGCCGATGGGCTGGTCCACGTCCCGCAGGTCGATGCCCATGCGCAAGAGCTCGGCGCGGGTGGTCTCGCGCATGAGGTCCACGTCGAGGCGGCGGAAGGGGCCGCGGCCCTTGGTGGGCTCGGAGCCGAGGAAGAAGTTGCGCCAGACGGGCATCAGCGGGACCACGGCGAGGTCCTGGTAGACGGTGGCGATCCCGTGGTCGAGGGCGGCGCGCGGGTTGGCGAGCACGGTCTCCTCGCCCTCGATCTCGAAGGTGCCGGCGTCGTGCCGGTGCAGCCCCGCGATGATCTTGATGAGGGTGGACTTGCCGGCGCCGTTGTCGCCGAGGACACAGGTGATCTCGCCGGCCGAGACCTCCAGGGAGACGCCCTGGAGGGCGCGGATGTTCCCGTAGTACTTGCTGACGTCGGTCAGCTTCACCAGGGCGGGCGCGGTGGCTCCGCCGTCGTCCTTCACCGTGGTCGTCACTTCGCCTCCGCCCGCTTGCGCACCCATGCGTTGAGCAGCGTGGCCAGCAGCAGCATCGCCCCGAGGAAGAATTTGAACCAGTCCGGGTTCCACTGGGCGTACACGATGCCGTTGCTGGTCATGCCGAAGATGAAGGCGCCCACGGCCGAGCCGATCGCCGAGCCGTAGCCGCCGGTCATCAGACAGCCGCCGATGACGGCCGCGATGATGTAGAGGAACTCGTTGCCGACGCCCTCGCCCGACTGCACGACGTCGAACGAGAACAGGATGTGCTGGCCGGAGATCCAGGCGCACAGCGCGACGCCCATGTACAGGCCGATACGGGTCTTCACGACCGGGACGCCGGTCGCGCGGGCCGCGTCCGCCCCGCCGCCCACGGCGAAGATCCAGTTGCCGGCGCGCGTGCGCAGCAGGATCCAGGTGGCGACGGCGACCAGGGCCAGCCACCACAGGACGGTCACCTTCAGGGTGACCGGTCCCACGGTCCACTGCGAGGCGAACAGGGCGCGCGCGGAGGCGAAGCCCTCCATGTCGGCGATGGTCTTGGTGGAGACCGAGCCGCTGATCAGCTTGGTGAAGCCGAGGTTCAGGCCGGTCAGCATCAGGAAGGTGCCGAGCGTGATGATGAAGCTCGGCAGTTTCGTCCGGGTCAGCATGAACCCGTTGAAGAAGCCGATGGCCAGGGTGACCAGCAGGGACACCAGCACGCCGACCCAGACGTTGGCCGTCATCTGGTAGCTGAACATCGAGCTGAACAGTGCCGAGGTGGTGACCATGACGCCCGCGGAGAGGTCGAACTCGCCGCCGATCATGAGCAGGGCCACCGGGACGGCCATGATGCCGATGGTGGAGGCCGAGTACAGGATCGTGCTCAGGCTGGAGGCCCGCAGGAAGCTGTCCGCGGCGAAGGAGAAGAAGACGAAGACGGCGGCCGCGCCGACGACCGCACCCAGCTCGGGGCGGCCCAGCAGGCGGCGCAGCAGCGAGGTGGGGGCGAGCCGCTCGTCGGACGGGGCGGCGGCGGGCGCGGGGGGGGACAGGTCCGCACCCTCCGCGAACAGCTCCGTCAGCTCCGGCTTCGACTCCAGCAGCCGGTCCCACTGCCCCGGAATCAAAGCCTTCGCCCGCGGCGCCGTCCGCTCGGCCGCCGGATGGTCGAAGAGCCGCTCCAGCACCGCGTGCACCAGCGTCCCCCGCGTCGCCGCCGCGCTCGGCTTCTCCGGCAGCTTGTCGATCACCCGGAACCGGTACAGCAAAGGACACCGCATGAAATCGCTCGCCCGCGAAGGCGACAGCGAAGAAGGCGCCACGGCCACCGCCTGCACGGGCACGGAACCGGGCACGGGACTGCTCACTGCGTCGTCCGGACCGCTGCCGGGGCTCGTCGTCATACCCAAAACCCTACGACCCGCGACCGACAGCACGCGCATACCATCGACGCCAAGCCCACTCGCACTGCATGATCGGAGCATCACAACGCGCTACGGCGCACCCCGACACCACCGGGCAAAGGCAGAACAACCGCCGGCGCGCACCAAACGCCGGACAGCAGCGAACGAAGGAAAACCGTGGCAGACACCGACGAGACCGGCGAGCGCGCGGGCCGGCGCTCAGGACCGGGCGGCGGACTCCTCATGGGCCGCCCCTTCGGCGTACCCGTCTACGTCTCGCCCAGCTGGTTCCTCGTCGCCGCCCTCATCACCTGGGTCTTCGGCGACCAGCTCGACCGCATCCTCCCCGACCTCGGCCCCGCCCGCTACCTCGTCGCCCTCTTCTTCGCCGTCGCCTTCTACGCCTCCGTACTCGTCCACGAACTCGCCCACACCATCGCCGCCCTGCGCTTCAAACTCCCCGTACGCCGCATCCAGCTCCAGTTCTTCGGCGGCGTCTCCGAGATCGAGAAGGAATCCGAGACCCCCGGCCGCGAATTCGTCCTCGCCTTCGTCGGCCCCCTGCTCTCCCTCCTCCTCGCCGGCGCCTTCTACCTCGGCATGAAGACCGTCGAACCCGCCAGCGTCCCCGGCGTCCTCCTCGCCGGCCTGATGATCTCCAACCTCCTCGTCGCCGCCTTCAACCTCCTGCCCGGCCTGCCCCTCGACGGCGGCCGCATGCTCCGCGCCGTCATCTGGGGCATCACCGGCAAACCCATGACCGGCACCATCGCCGCCGCCTGGGTCGGCCGCGCCCTCGCCGTCGCCGTCCTCCTCGGCCTGCCGCTCCTGAACTACACCGGCACCCTCGGCAACCGCGCCGACGAGATCGGCGGCATGGACACCGTCATGGACGCCCTGCTCGCCGCGATCCTCGCCGCGATCATCTGGACCGGCGCCGGCAACAGCCTGCGCGTGGCCCGCCTGCGCGAACACCTCCCGGAACTCCAAGCCCGCAAACTCACCCGCCGCGCCATCCCCGTCGAGAACGCCACCCCCCTCTCCGAAGCCCTGCGCCGCGCCAACGAAGCCGGCGCCCGCGCCCTCGTCGTCGTCGACGGACTCGGAGACCCCACCGGCATCGTCCGCGAAAGCGCCATCGCCGCCGTCCCCGAACACCGCCGCCCCTGGGTCGCCGTCAGCACCCTCGCCCAAGACCTCACCGACGGCATGAAGGTTTCCGCGGAACTCGCCGGCGAAGAACTCCTCGACCACCTGCGCACCACCCCCGCCAGCGAATACCTCGTCCTCGAACCCGACGGCGCCATCTACGGCGTCCTGTCCACCCTCGACGTCGAAAAGGCCTTCGTGAAGGCCATGGCGCGGCCCCAGTCCTGAAGCCAATACACTGGTCACATGTCCGAACCGACCGGTGCCGCCCGCCGACGCGGGCCCTTCGAGGTCGGGGACCAGGTACAGCTCACCGACCCCAAGGGCCGCCACTACACGTTCACGCTCGAAGCCGGGAAGAATTTCCACACCCACAAGGGTTCCTTCCCGCACGACGAGCTGATCGGCTCCCCCGAGGGAAGCGTTGTCCGTACCACGGGCAACGTCGCCTACCTCGCGCTGCGTCCCCTGCTCCCCGACTATGTCCTGTCCATGCCCCGCGGCGCCGCCGTGGTCTACCCCAAGGACGCGGGCCAGATCCTGGCCTTCGCCGACATCTTCCCCGGCGCCCGAGTCGTGGAAGCAGGTGTGGGCTCCGGCTCCCTGAGCAGCTTCCTGCTGCGCGCCATCGGCGACCAGGGCATGCTCCACAGCTATGAGCGCCGCGCGGACTTCGCCGAAATCGCCACCGCCAACGTCGAGCGCTACTTCGGCGGCCCGCACCCCGCGTGGCAGCTGACCGTGGGCGACCTCCAGGACAACCTGTCCGACACGGACGTCGACCGCGTGATCCTCGACATGCTCGCCCCCTGGGAATGCCTCGAGGCCGTCTCCAAGGCCCTCGTCCCCGGCGGCATCCTCTGCTGCTACGTGGCCACCACCACCCAGCTCTCGCGCACCGTCGAGTCCATCCGCGAGTTCGGCTGCTACGCCGAGCCGCAGCCCTGGGAATCGATGATCCGCAACTGGCACGTCGAGGGCCTCGCCGTCCGCCCGGACCACCGGATGATCGGCCACACCGGCTTCCTCGTCACCGCCCGCCGCCTCGCCGACGGCGTCGAGCCGCCCATGCGCCGCCGCCGCCCCTCCAAGGGCGCCTACGGCGAGGACTACGACGGCCCCGGCAGCCGGTCCGGCTCCAAGGCCGCCGAGCCCGCAGAAGCCGTAGAGCCCGCCGAAGGCGACCGCGGCTGACCTGCGGTCACCCGCCCGCCCAACACGCAGACGCTGTGGCGCAGTTCCCCGAAGCATCCGGGAACTGCGCCACAGCGTCTTTTCGTTGTCCCGGAAACCGGCCCCGCCGGTGCGGACCCAACCGTTCCACCCCGATGTGAGGTGTGGCACGATGCTGGCTCCCCGTCACCCTTCGCACAGGAGACACCCCGAGTGCCGCACAGCCCCACCGAGCCCGCGCCGGCACCGCAGACCCCGGCGCACCACCGCGCGCGGCCCCTCCACTGGATCGCCACCGCCTCGGCCATGGCCGCCGTCATAGCCGGCGCCGGCTTCCTCCAGCCCGACCCGGCCACCGGAGCCCCCACGACCGCCGGCGGCCCCACGAGCACCGCGGACGCCCCCGGCCCCGCGAGCCCCCCGAAGGGCCCCGAGGGTGACGCCCAGTTCCTCGGCCTTGACGGCCTTGGAGCTCGGCTTCCCGCTCGCGGAGGCCGCGCAGACCAGGTAGGTGGTCTTGGAGTTGACGCTGCCGCCCGCCCTGCCGCCGGCCTTCTCGATCATGTCGAGGCCGAGGGCCAGGGCCACGTTCTCCTGGCCGGTCAGCACGTTCCCGGACAGGGCGTCCGCGATCTTGAGCGTGACCAGGGGGACGGAGCCGCCCACGAGCGCGGCGGCGGTGGCGTGCGCGGCGAAGGCGGTGCCGAAGAGCAGCACGAATCCGCCGAGCAGGGAGGGCGCGAGGACGGGCAGGCCGACGTGGCGCCAGAACTGCCATCCGCTCGCCCCGTTGTTCTGGGCGGCCTCGCGCCACTGGGGGCGCAGGCCGTCGAGCGCGGGGACGATGACCAGCACCATGAGCGGGGTCAGGAAGTAGAGGTAGACCACGGTGAGGCCGGTGAAGGAGTAGAGGTTCCAGCCGAGACCGGTCAGGTCGGCGAGCTGGGTGACGACTCCGGAGATGCCGACGGTGGCGATGAACGCGAAGGCGAGCGGGACCCCGCCGAAGTTGGCGAGGACTCCCGAGGCGGTCAGTGCCGCGCCGCGCAGGGTCCGCGAGCGGGAGGTGACGACGGCCTGCGCGATGAGGACGCCGAGCACGCCGGCCACGAGCGCGGTGAGCGAGGAGAGCTGCACGCTGCCGACGAGCGAGCCGAGGTAGGGGCCCTGGAGGGAGCGCGCGAGGTGCTCTCCCGTCAGTTCGGTGGCGCCGCCGACCGGGTCGGTGCGGGTGACGGCGCCGAAGGCGATGGCGCCCAGCGGGATGCCGAAGCAGAGCCCGGTGAAGGCGAGGAGGGGGAGGGCGGCGAGCCAGGTGCGCGGGCCGCGCCGCCGGCGGCGGCTGGTGGTGCCGCCGGCGGTCCCCTTCGTGTGGGGGGTGGAGGTGGAGGCGGACATCAGCTGAGGGCCTTGTCCCACTTCTCGGAGAGGGTCGCCTTGGCCTTGTCCAGCTCGGTGGAAGCCGGGAAGGCAGGGGCGCCCTGGACCTGCGGGAGCTTGGTGACGGCGTCCTTGTCGACGGTGCCGTCCTGGGTCATGGCGGGCAGCAGCACGGGGCGGGCGTAGCCCTTCAGCCACAGGTTCTGGCCCTCGGCGCTGTACAGGAACTCCATCCACAGGCGGGAGGCCGCCGGGTGCGGGGCATCCTTGTTGATGGCCTGCGAGTAGTACTGGGCGTAGACGCCGTCGGTGGGGATGGCGACCTTCCAGTCGACGCCCTTGCCCTTGAACTGATCGGCGTAGCCGGCGTTCAGGTAGTCCCAGTCGATCGAGATGGGCGTCTCGCCCTTCTCGACGGTGGCCGGGGTGGACTCGACGGGGATGAAGTTGCCGCTCTTCTTCAGCTGTCCGAAGAAGTCGATGCCGGGCTGGATGTCGCCGAAGGAGCCCTTGTTGGCGAGGGCGGCCGCGTAGACGCCGCCGAAGGCGGAGCCGGACTTGGTCGGGTTGCCGTTGAGGGCGACCTTGCCCTTGTACTCGGGCTTGGCCAGGTCGGCGAAGGACTTCGGGCAGTTCGGGATGCGGGCGGCGTCGCAGCCGATGGAGACGTAGCCGCCGTAGTCGTTGTACCAGCGGGCGTCCGCGTCCTTCTGGGAGGCGGGGATCTTGTCCCAGGCGGTGACCTTGTACGGGGCGAAGAGGTTCTCGGCGGCGCCGCTGCGGGCGAAGGCGATGCCGAGGTCCAGGACGTCGGGGGCGCGGGTCTGGCCCTTGCGGGACTTGACGGCCGCGATCTCGTCGGCGCTGGAGGCGTCCGGGTTCTCGGCGTTGATCTTGACCTTGGGGTACTTGGCCTGGAACGCCTTCTGGATCTCGCCGTAGTTCGCCCAGTCCGCGGGCAGCGCGATGACGTTGAGCTCGCCCTCCTTCTCAGCGGCCGCGACGAGGCCCTCCAGGCCGCCGAAGTCGGCGACCGAGGTGGCGGCGCCGGGCTGGGTCTTGTTCTTGCCGTCGGCGGCGGCGCCGGCCTTCGGGTCGGGTGCGGCGCCGCAGGCGCTGAGCGTGGTGAGCACGGCGGCGCTGAGCAGAACGGCCGCACCGCGACGGGCGGAGGAACTGAGCACGGTCTCTCCCGGAGACTGGATCCATGGCAGGGGGTTCACTTGTCTGAACAAGTTGGCTCCAGTTCGCCCTGGGGCCCTGTACGGACGGTGAACGGCGGCTGTCGCGCGGTCCACGTCTCGACGAAGACCGTGAATGGCCGGATCCGACCGTGACGGACCACCCGCATGATGATCTTCGGAGCCCGGTGCGGCGCCTAGGCTGGCGGGCACCACGACGACGGACGGCACGGGGACGGGGACGGCATGGGAACGGTGCGGTATCTGGAGATCGCCGAGGCGCTGCGCCGGGCGATCCTCTCCGGCGAGTACCCCGTGGGCGCCCAACTGCCCTCGGAGAGCGACCTGGCCGCCCGCTGGTCGGCCTCGCGCGGGACCGTCCGCCAGGCCGTGGCCACGCTCGCCGCCGAGGGGCTCATCGGCTCCCGGCAGGGGGCCCGCAGGATCGTCCTGCGCCACGAGCGCAAGCACAGCTTCGGGGAGCTCAACAGCTTCGCCCAGTGGGCCGAAGGGGTCGGCCACCGGGCGCAGAGCCGGTTCCTGTCGCGCGCCCGCCGCCCCGCCACGGCCGAGGAGGCGGAGCGCCTCGCACTGGCACCCGGTACGGAGGTCCTGGCCGTGCTGCGGCTGCGGCTGCTCGACGGGGAGCCGACGATGGTCGAGCGGACGGCCTACGCCGACTGGGTCGCGGCGGCGGTCGAGGCGATGCCCGAGGACTGCCGCTCGGTGATGGACGGCCTGGCGGACGGCTCCGGAATCGTCGCCCACTACGGCGAGCACCTCATCGACGCGCTGCCCGCCGGCAGCGAGGACGCCCGGCTGCTGGAAATCCGGCGCGGCAGCCCGCTTTTGCGCCAGCGGCACGTCTCCGCGACCCGCACGGGTCGCCCGATCGAGTGGTCCGACGACCGCTACCGGGCGGGCAGTGTCACCTTCAGTGTGAACAACTCGGCAGTAGCAACTCCGCTGGAGCGACGGGCCGGCGAGGGCTGAAGCCCGGCGAAGGGCCACGCCCGCCCTCCCCCGCCACGCCATCCCGGCCCCCCGGGATCCCGGCGCCGCCGCCCGGGTGAGTCCGCGGCCCTCACGGCGACACCGGGGGCCCCGGACCGCTACAACCGGGGGCGTGATCGAGAACGTGACGCCCCGCGCCCGGGCAGCCCGCGCCCGGGCAGCCCGCGCCCGGGCCGCGCTCGCCCTGGCCGCCCTCGTCGTGGGCGCGCTCGCGCTGCCGCTCGCCCCCGGACCGGCGCACGCGGCCGAAGACGCGCCCCGTACCGGATTCGAGGCCTCGAACGGGGCGAGCTGGACCACCGGGTCCCAGGAGCGCGAGCTCCTCGACGCCGTCGGGCGCCGCGCCGGGGCGGGGGCCTCCGTCCGGCGCATCGGCACGACGGTGCTGGGCCGCCCGCTGCACCTGGTGGCCCTGGGCCGCGGCCCCGTCACCGTCCTGCTGGTGTGCTCCCAGCACGGGGACGAGCCCGCGGGGCGCGAGGCCTGCCTGACCACCGTCCGCGACCTCGCGTACGCCCGGGAGCCGGCCGCCCGGCGTCTCCTGGAGCAGGCCACGGTCCTCGTCGTACCGACCGCCAACCCCGACGGCCGGGCGGCGGGCACCAGGGCCAACGCGGCCGGCACCGACATCAACCGCGACCACCTCGCCCTGGACTCGCCCGAGGCGCGGGCCGTCGCCGCCGTCCTGCGCGACCGACGTCCGCAGCTCGTGTACGACCTGCACGAGTACCGGGCCACACCGGGCACCTACGACAAGGACCTCTTCGACCTCTGGCCGCGCAACCTGAACACCGACCCCGGGGTGTACGCGCAGTCCCGCGTGCTGTCCGGCGCGTACGTACGGGAAGCGGCGCGCGCGGCCGGCCGCTCCACCGGCACCTACGGCATCCGGACCGACCCCGCCACCGGCCTGCCGGCCACCCAGTCCGCGGGGGACGGCCAGGAACGGATCCTGCGCAACACCGCGGGCGTCAAGCACGCGGTCGCCCTGCTGGTCGAGAGCCGCGTCGAAGCGCCCGGCGGCGCGGCCGGCGACGCGGAGCGGGCCGACCCGGCCCTCAACCACCGCCGCCGCGTGTCCACCCAACTCGTCGCCCTGCATGGGCTGTTCGCCTACGTTTCCGAGCGTACGGGCCCCCTGGCCGCGGCCTCGGCCGCCGCCCGCCGGGCCGGCGCCCGGGACGCGGGACCCGTCCGGCTGGGCGGCGCGGACAACGCCCCGGCGGCCCCGGAGGAGATCCTGGCCGACCCGCCCTGCGGCTACCGCCTCACCCCGGCCCAGTACGCGGGCACCGCCGCCCGCCTCGACCTGCACGGAGTGCGCGTCGTACGGGCCGCGGACGGCGGCGCGTACGTCCCGCTGCGCCAGTCCCCGCGCGCGCTCGTCCCCTTGCTCCTCGACGGCCGCGCCCGCTACCGGATCGCCACGGGGGAGCCGGTACCGGGGTGTTGACGGTTCGTGACCCGGAGCACAAGCGCGCTGGTCAGCCGGATGCCGTGAGCTATGTTGGGATCACAGAGCGGCACGACAGGGAGGACCGCCCGTGTCATCGGGGCAGCAGGCGAGGGCACAAGCGGCCGCGATCACGCCGAGCGGGCAGGCGGCCGAGCGCGAGCGCGCCCCGGCCGAACGGGTCCGGGCGCTGTTCGACGGACATCCGCTCTCCCCCGGCCAGCGGCGGATCGCCCAGTACCTCGTGGACCACCTCACCGAGGCGGCGTTCCTCTCGATCACCGAGCTCGCCGAGCGGGCCGGAGTGAGCCAGCCGTCCGTGACCCGGTTCGCGGCCGCCCTGGGGTTCAGCGGCTATCCGGCGCTGCGCGACGTGCTCCAGCCCATCGCGCTGAGCGCGGTGGCCGGCGCCCCGGACAGCCCCGAGCAGACCCGCCGCAACGAGCTGCAGGCCGCCGTCGACGCCGAGATCGAGAACCTGCGCGACGTACGCAGGCTGCTCGCCGACACCAACCAGGTGCTCGACATCGGCCGCGAGCTGGCCCGCTCGGTGCCGCTGACGGTGCTCGGGCTGCGGATCTCCGTCTCCCTGGCCGAGTACTTCGCGTACGCGGCCCGCCGCATCCACCCCGACGTGCGGCTGGTGACCGGCGGCGGAAGCGTGGCCTACGACGCGCTGCTCCAGGCCCGCGCGGCCGGCGGCAGCTGGGTGCTGGCCTTCGCCATGCCCCGGCACGCCAAGGAGACCCTGGCGGCGCTGCGGGTCGCGCGCCGGGCGGGGCTGCGGGTCGTTCTGATCACGGACGGCACGCTGGGCCCGCTGGTGGACGAGGCCGATGTGGCGCTGACGGCCGGCACCGGTTCCAGGCTGGTCTTCGACTCCTACGCGGCGCCGGGCGTGCTGTCCGCCGCGCTGCTCCAGGCGATGTCCGACGCGGATCCCGAGCGGACGCAGGCGCGGCTCGAAAGCTATGAGCAGGCCGCCGACCAGCACGGATTCTTCCTCTGAGACCGTTCGCCGGGCGCCCGTATTCACACCCCACCCGGGCATGAATATTTTCATACTCTTGCTTACTCAACGGTATATATGTTTACTGATGGCGGCGCGGTCATCCGTCAAGACGCCAGGAGAGCCACCCCAGCCCTCCCAGAACAGACACCCGGTGCGACGCACCTCCTCCTCACGTCGCACCAGGCGTCCCGTCCGGCCTTCGGAACCCGGAGCGCCCCCGCGGCCTCGGCCAACCCCTGGGCCGAGGCCGCCACCGGCACGTTCTCGATCACCGTTCGACACCTTGTGGAAGCGGCAAGAATGTCTCAGACGACGCTCGTCACGCACAGCCCGGACTGGCCCAGCCAGGTCAAGCGTCCCGGGAACCACGACTGGGAACGCACGGCCACCCGATGGCTCCGCGACCTGGTCCCGGCCCGCTACGCCGGCTACGCGACGTTGACCCGCAGCCCCGTACTGCTCGCCCGCCATGCCCAGCTCCAGGTCCAGCACGAGATGCGCGCCGTACGCGTGGCCCTGGAGACCAGCCGCGCCGAACTCCCCGGCCTCGGGGTGGCCGAGGCGGTCATCGAGACCTCGATCAGGATGTACGCGGGGGAGCTGAGGCAGCTCGCCCGGCTGGCCCGGGCCATCCGGGTCGTCGGCGACGCACTCGCCCACGGCGCGGCCCGCCGCCGGTAGCCGCGGCGCCGGCCAGCCGCCGAGCGCTCCCCGTGCGAAAGCGCCGGCCGGAGAATCATCGCCGTGGATCCCCGCAACACCTCCCGCGAGTGCCCCGAATGCGGGCACACCGCGAAGGAGAACCGCCCCACGCAAGACACATTCCACTGCCAGGCATGCGGCCACACCGCGCACGCCGACACCGTGGGCGCGATCAACGTTTTGAACCGGGCCGGGCTGGTCCGCTGCAACGCCAACCCGGCGTAACAGGAAGCCCCGTCATTTATGGCGGGGAGGAGTCACGTAACCCTCCGATCGCGCGCCCGCGTCACCCGATCGTCCGAGATGCCGACTGGGCCGAACGGGCGCAAGGTGGTCTGCGTACGAAGTTCAGCCCGTTTTCCGGCGGAGGAGCAGCGGTCATGGCGAAGAAGGCGCGTACAGGTCAGCACGGCCACCAGGATTCCGAGCGTGCGATGGCGAAGAACACGGCGGCCGAAGCCCGTGCCAAGGCCGCCGTCCGGGACGTGCAGTCGATCGCCGCGAAGACGCGGGGCATGCAGCAGAAGGCCCAGGCCAAGCGCGGCTGACGCGGCGCGAAACCAAGCCGGGCCACGCCGGGCCGTGGCGGCGCGGCGTGCGTAGGCTGGCGCCATGCGGATGATCGTCCGGGGCGCCCGGCTGCTCCACAGCGAAGGCCTGCACGACGTCGAGGTCGCGGAGGACGGCCGGATCGCGCGCGTGATCCCGTACGACGACCAGAAGGAGCCACCCGCGACGGGGGTGCTGATCGAGGCGCACGGCGGCCTCCTCAGCGCCCCCTTCGTCGAACCGCACATCCACCTCGACACCGCCCTGACGGCCGGCGAGCCCCGCCCGAACGCCTCCGGGACGCTCTGGGAGGGCATCGCCTGCTGGAGCGAGCGCAAGCGGACCCTGACCCGCGAGGACGTGGTCGCGCGGGCCACGGAGGTGCTGCGCTGGCAGGCGGCGCAGGGCGTGCTGCACGTGCGGACGCATTGCGACACCACCGACCCGGCGCTGACCGCGCTGGATGCGCTGCTGGAGGTGCGGGACCGGGTCCGGGACGTGCTGACCCTGCAGATCGTCGCCTTCCCGCAGGAGGGCATCGTCTCCTTCCCCGACGGCGAGGCGCTGCTGCGCGAGGCGGTCCGGCGCGGCGCGGACGTGGTCGGCGCGATCCCGCACTTCGAGGACACCCGGGAGGACGGGGTGGCCTCGCTGTCGATCGCCTTCGCGCTCGCCGAGGAGCACGGACTGCGGATCGACGCGCACTGCGACGAGATCGACGACGAGCAGTCGCGCTTCGTGGAGGTGCTGGCCGCGCTCGCCCTGCGCTCCGGGCTGCGCGAGCGCGCGACGGCCTCGCACACGACGGCCATGGGCTCCTACGGCGGCGCCTACAGCTACAAGCTCCAGCGGCTGCTGTCGCGCTCCGGGATCAACCTCGTCTCGAACCCCTTCGCCAACCTGGGCCTCCAGGGCCGCTTCGACGCCTACCCCAAGCGGCGCGGCCTCACCCAGGTCAAGGAGATGCTGGCGGCCGGAGTGAACGTGGCCTTCGGCCACGACGACGTGATGGACCCCTGGAACGCGCTGGGCACCGGGAACCCGCTGCAGACAGCCCTCGTCGGGATCTACGCCGCCCAGCTCACGGGAGCGGACGAGATCCCGGTGGCCTTCGAGATGGTGACGGAGCGCGCGGCCCGCGTCCTCGGCCTGTCCGGGGCGGAGTACGGCATCACCGAGGGCGCCGCGGCCTCCTTCGTCCTGCTGCCGGCCGAGTCGCCGGCCGAGGCGGTCCGCCGCCAGGTCCGCCCGCGCTACGTCGTCTCCCGCGGCACGGTCCTGGCCGAGACCCCGGCGGCTCCGGCCCGCCTGCTGTCGTGGCCGGGGGATACGGGCCCGTCGGAGGTGGACTTCCGCCGCCGCCTACGCTGACCTCCCATGACCTTTGTGACATGGACACTTGACACTCCGTCGGCCCGCGCCGCGCTGGAGATCGCGGGCGAGTACACGGACGCGGCGCTGCTGAACCACTCCGTCCGCTCGTACGCCTTCGCGGCCGAGTACGCGGACCGGCACGGGCTCTCGTACGACCGGGAGCTCCTCTACGTCAGCGCGCTCGTGCACGACCTCGGGCTGACCGCGCCCTTCGACAGCCACACCCTGCCCTTCGAGGAGGCCGGCGGGCACGTCGCCCGCGTCCTGACGGCGGGCCTGGGCTGGCCGGCGAAGCGCCGGGCGCGCGCCGAGCGGATCATCGTGCTGCACATGCGCGACGACGTCACGGCGGCCGAGGACGTGGAGAGCCACCTGCTCCAGGTCGGCACGACCGCGGACGTCTCCGGGGTCGGGGTCACCGACGCGGACCCGGTCTTCACGGCCGCGCTCCTCGCGGAGTACCCGCGGCTCGGCTTCGGCGAGGCCTTCTTCGCACTCGTCTCGGACCAGGCGGCCCGCAAGCCGCAGTGCGCGGCGGCGGCCTACGTGGCGAGCGGCGCGCAGGCCCGGATCGCGGCGAACCCGCTGGACCGGCAGGTCTGACGCCGCGGCCCGGCAGCGCCGTGAGCGCGCGGCGGCGGTGCCGTGAGCGCCCGGCTCCGGCGCTGCCGCCGTGAGCACGCGGCCCCGGTGCCGCCGCCGTCAGGGGGCTCGATCCGCCGCCCGGGTCAGAACAGCCCCAGCGCGTTGTCCAGGGACCAGACCTGCCAGCCCATCGCGAAGAAGGCGACCCCGGAGATCAGGGCCATCATCAGGTTCTGCCCCTGCTCGCCCCAGTCGTGGATCATCAGCACCAGGTAGACCAGGTTGAGCACCAGGCCCGCGATCAGGGCTATCGGGGTCAGGAAGCCGGCGATGAGGCCGAGCCCGAGCGCCAGCTCCGCGTAGGCGACCAGATAGGCCATGAAGCGCGGGTACGGCTTCACGACGAGGTCGAAGCCGCGCGTGACGAACCCCCAGCGGTGCTCGGCGGCCACCCCGGCGGCCCAGCGGATGCCGCCTCCGCCGAACCAGTCCTTCTTGTCCTTGTGCCGCCAGCTCTCCAGCCACCACAGCCCGAGCCCGATCCGCAGAACGGCGACCCACTCGGGTCCGCCGAGCCAGATGGTCTGCATCCTCGGTTCCTTCCCTCAATTAATCTGACGATGTGTCAGTTTCGAGGCAAGGGGACCCGCCTGGCAAGGGGTTGGCCGGGCGGGGGCCGGGTGGGTCCCCGGTCCCGCCGTCCCCGGGGCTGCGCCCGCCCACCGGTTCCAGGCGGCCAGCGCCTCGCGCACCGCGTCCGGCGGGTCCGCCACCCCGGCCGCGCCGAGCAGCCGGGCGACCGCCTCCTCCGGCAGCCCGTCGACGCGGTGCAGCACGAAGGCGGCCCGGACCGGCCCCGGCACCCCGGCCAGCGCCTGGGACACCTCGTCGATCCCGCCCGCCGGGGGCCACAGCCGCAGCCCCCACACGAAGGGCGGGACCGGGGGCCAGCCGAGCGCGGCCGCGGCGAGGCGGGACCGGCCGGACGGAGCGAGGCTCGCGCGCAGGACCCGTACGCGCACCTCCGCCAGCGGACCGCCCGGGCTGTCGCGCCCGGCCGCGGCTCCCGCCGCGCCCCGGCCGCCGCGCGGGAGGGCCCGCTGGACCGCCTTGTGCGCGGGGAGCACCCGGGTATGGCGGCCGAGCGAGACCGGCAGCGTCACGTAGGCGAGCCGCACCAGTTGGGGGTACTGCTCGACGAGGACGGCCTCGGCCTGTTCCACGGCGGTGGATCCGAATCGCTGTGTTGTGCCCACGCTCCGACAAACGAGTGAATCTTGGGATGGTCACACGCCGTGCGCCCCCGCCGGCGGGGCGGACCGGGCGCACAGGAGATCGGCATATGCGTTTGCGCTGGTTGAGGCCTCGCGTGGTCGACATCGATCAGGAGTCGATCATCACCGAACGTAATCCTTCTATGTTTCATCTCTACGCCCTCCGAGTGCGCCCGCGCTGATTTCCTTGCCCCGCACACGGGATGGGGTGGAGCGGTGAGCGATGGCAGCGGACCGGAGGAGTCCGGTGGCGGGGCCGTGGGTCTGCCGAGCCGGCGACGGCGGCCGACCCCCATGAGCCAGTGGGATTCGACGGCGCGCCTGTCGTACTGGGCCTTCCACGCCGACCGGCGCCCGGCCTACATGCGGTTCGCGTTCCTGCAGTTGGGCACGGACGCGGCGGCCGAGGAGGCGGTGGACGCCGCCTTCGACTCGATCATGGGCGAATGGCTGCGGATGCTGCACATGGACCGCCTCGACGCCTACGCCTGGACCGTGCTCAAGCAGCGGATAGTCGACCGGCAGTACCGCCGCAGCCCCTGGCCGGAGCCGATGGACATCAGTGCCTTCGAGGCAGCGCTCAAGGAGGCCCACGCGGAAGCCGACCAGTACGAGGTGCTCACCGACACCATCCGCTTCTACTCCGCCGTCTCCCGGCTCGCCGAACGGCAGCGCGACGCCGTGCTGCTGCGGTACGGGCTCCAATGCACCCCCGCCGAGGCCGCCGCCATGATGGGCGTCGACGAGGCAACGGTCCGCTCGCAGCTCGGCCAGGCGCAGCGGCGGCTCGCCCTGCTGCTCGACACGGCAGCAGAGTCATGAGCCGGGGCACGAGCCGCGGCGTCCGGCGCGAGGACGGCGGACTCCCGCGCTCCCTGGAGCAGTTCCTGGCCCGGGCGAGCGTGCGCGACCGCTACCCGCACTACGACCTCGGCGCCGCGGAGGCCCGGTTGCTGCGCGGCGCCGGGGCCCCGGCGCCGAAGCCCAAGCCGCCCGGGCCCCGGCGCGGCACGGCCCCGAGCCGGCGCCGCCCGACGGGGTGGAGCGATCCCTCGCGGGACCTCCCGCTGGACTCCGAACGGGCCGGGCGCGACCTCAAGGCCGCCTGTCTGGCCTCGGTGTGCGGACGGGGGGCCCGGGAGCGGCTCGACGCGTTCGCGGCCGGCGGCCACGCCGACCTGCCCGGGGCCGTGGTCTTCGGCTGCCTGCTGCACCTGGCCGGCCTGCGCGAAGGGGCCCGGTTCTGGTGGCAGTTCGCCGCCGGGTCCGGGCGGGCCCGGACCACGCACGCCGCGTACTGCCTCTTCCTGGACCACTCCCGGCGCGGTGAGCACCACGACGCCCGGGTCTGGGCGCGGGAGCTGGGCCGGCGCCGCTTCCGGCCGCGCGGGCACCGGGACCTGCGGGAGGTGCGGCTGTGCGCGCAGGCGGCCGTCCTGCGCTACGTCGACCAGGTCGACGATCCCGACCTGGGCCCGGTGCCGCTGCCCAGACCGGGAGTGTCCGGGGCACTGGACGCCTTCTTGCCGCCGGCGGCTCCGGTGCGCCGCCCCCGGCTGGGCGCGGGCCCGCTGCGCCACCCCGCGCTGACGGCCGCGTCCCGCACGACCGTCGTACAGCCCGGCGGGGGCGAGGCGCTGGCGCGGGCGCGCAGCGCCCTGGCCGTCGTACGCGTCCTCGAGCGGCGGCCGCTCGGGGTGCGCGCGGGCCTGCTCGGGCGGGAGGCCGGGCTGGCCGAGGCGGAGCTCGGGCCCCTGCTGTCGATGCTCTGCGAGGAGGAGTACGCGTACCGCCCCGGCGTCGGCGTGTACGCGCCCGGGCCCGCCCTCGACCGGCTCGCGGCCCCGTGCGGTCGGGGTCTCGCGGGGCAGCTCCAGCGCACGCTGGCACTGGCCCGGGACAGCGCGGGCGCGGCCGTGTACCTGAGCCGGTACGCGGAGGGGGAGGTCCGGATCACCCAGATGGCGGACGGGCCCGGCGCCCCGCCCGTGCGGGAGTGGGTGGACTTCCGGGACGCCGCGCACGCGAGCGCGGTGGGCAAGTGCCTGCTGAGCCAGCTCGACCACGACGGCCGCGCCGACCACGTGGCCCGGCACCGGCCGGCCCGGCTCACCGAGCGGACCATCACCGACAGCCGGGCCCTGTTCACCGCGCTGGACGCGGTGGCGCCCGGGGCGCCCGTCTTCGACCTGCTCGAATACGCGCCCGGCGTGGTCTGCGCGGCGGTTCCCCTCGCGCTCGGCGACGGGGCCGGCAGCCTCGCGCTGTCGCTGCCCGGCGCGCACGCGCACCGGCTGGGCCGGGCCACCGGGGCGCTGCGGCGCAAGGCGGTCCCGGTGCTGCTGGCGCTGCTGCTGGCGGGGGCGATCCCGCCGGACGCCGCCGGGGACCCGGCGGACGGCACTGGCGACCCGGCGGACGGCACCGAGGCCGGGGTCGGGTCCGGCCCCGGTGTGCCGGGGGTCCCGCCGGGGCCCGTTCCGGTCACCGCGGAGACGCTGCGGCACCTGCGCAGCGTCTTCCGGACACCGCTGAGCCGGGCCGCGGGCACCCCGGGGCGGGGCGGCCGGGCGGACCCGTCCGGACCGAGCGGCCCACCACGAAGGCGGCACCGTCCCAATCCGTCCACTCAGCCAGCCCCTCAGAAAGATCCACGGAGCGATCCTGCCAGCACAGCATCAGACCCGGTGAACCTTTCCGGTCACAGCACTAGTGCTGCGGCCGGGAAGGTTTGCCGGGTCGCGGTGTCCGGTGCGGTGCCTCTCCCCCAGCTACCGCTGGGAGGGGCCCCCGGGCGGAGGGCCGCTTGTACTGGACGTACTTCGGTGGTCCGACAACGCGGCGAGGTGCCGTGCCGGGCGCCGCGACCCGGTGAACCTTTCCGGTCACAGCACTAGCACTGGGCAGTCCAGTGGAATGCCGTACTCCGCCCGGGCGGGCCGCGCCGCCGGGGCGGGGCCCGCGGGCGCGGTCATCCCGCGCGCGCTGATTTCGGAAGGCACGCGCGCCGTGTCCGGGAGCGGGACTACGCTCACCAGGTGGAACGCGCAGAGGTACTCAAGCGAGTGATCGGCATCCTCACCGAGGCCCAGGACATCCGCCGGGCCGTCGAGACGGGCGAGGAGGACGCCGAGGGCGGCCCGGAGGAGGCGGCGGCCGGAGTGGCCACGACGCTCCTGAACGAGATGCTGCCGTCGATCAGCGTGCCGGCCGACGCCTCGCCGCGGCAGGTGGCGACGCTGGTCGCCGAGGCCCTCGGCCCGGCCCTGCACACGATGGTTTCAGGTTTCAGCCTGGCCTTCACCAGCCTCGCCATCGCGCACGACAACGGCCGGACGGACGTCTCCGCGATCGAGGTCCTCCAGGAACTCGCCCTCGAGATCGAGGCGGGGACCTACGACGAAGGTCCGTAGCTCCTCGGGCGCCTCAGGCGGGGTGGCCGGTGAGGGACGCGCCGGAGCGTAGTACGCGCTGAGCGCGGAGCGGTACTCCGCGCTGCCGAGGTTCTCGTCCCGGTCGAACTCCGGAGCGTCCGCGATCTCCCCCTTGGTGAGGTCGACGTAGAGGCGCCGGGCCTCCTCCTCGACCTTCGTGATCGCGCGGACCGGGAGGAACCCTGTCCTGCCCCGACGCGTCGGGGCAGGGCAGGGAGGGGACGAGGCCGGCGCCCTCCCCGCGGTTACCGCGCGGCCAGGACCGCCTCGGCCACCGACCGCGGTACGGGCGCCGCCGCGGCCGGCCGGGTGGTGAAGGTGCCCCGGCCCCGGGTCCGGCCGCGTAGCCCGGACGCGTAGCCGAAGAGCTCCGCCAGCGGAACGGCCGCCGTGACCACGGCGGTACCGGCCCGGGAAGTGGAGCCCGAGACCTTCCCCCGGCGGGCCGCGAGATCGCCGAGCACCCCGCCGACGGAGTCCTCCGGAACGGTGACCGCGACCTCCACGACCGGTTCCAGCAGTTCCATCGCGCTCGCTCGCAGCGCCTCGCGCAGCGCGAACCGCCCCGCCGCCCGGAACGCCATCTCCGAGGAGTCCTTGGAGTGGGTCGCGCCGTCGGTGAGCGTGACCCGCAGTCCGGTCACCGGGTAGCCGCCCAGGGGGCCCTCCGCGAGGGCGTCCCGGCAGCCGGCCTCCACGGCACGCACGTACTCCAGGGGCACCCGGCCGCCGACGACCGTCGACCCGAACTCCATCCCCGCCTCCTCCCACGGTTCGACGTCCACGACGACGTGGGCGAACTGCCCCGCGCCGCCGTCCTGTTTGACGTGCCGGTACACCAGGCCCGTCACGCCCCGCACCACGGTCTCCCGGTAGGACACCTGCGGCCGGCCGACGGCGACGTCCAGCCCGTGGCCGCGGCGGATCTTCTCCACCGCGACCTCCAGATGGAGCTCGCCCATCCCCGACAGCACGGTCTGCCCGGTCTCCGGGTCGGACCGCACCACGAGGGAGGGGTCCTCGACGACGAGCCGCGCCAGTGCCGACGACAGCCGGCCGACGTCGGCGCTGCGCCGGGCCTCCACCGCGACCGTCACCACCGGTTCCGCCACCAGGGGCGGTTCGAGGACCACGGGCGCCGACGGCGCGCACAGGGTCGCCCCGGCACGTACGTTCTTCAGCCCCACCACGGCGACGATGTCACCGGCCGTCACCTCCTCCATCTCCTCGTGCCGGTCGGCCTGCACGCGCAGGATCCGGCCGATCCGCTCCGTGCGGCCCGTACCGGCGTCCAGCACCGTTTCCCCCTTGCGCGCCGTACCCGCGTAGACGCGCACGTAGGTGAGCCGCCCGGTGGCCGTCGCCGTCACCTTGAACGCCAGGGCGGTGAAGGGCTCCGCCGGGTCGGCGGCGCGCTCCTGTTCCGAGCCGGCCCGCAGGCCGCGTACGGCCGGTACGTCGGCGGGCGAAGGCAGGTACGCCAGCACCGCGTCGAGCAGCGGTTCGACACCCCGGTTGCGGTACGCCGAGCCGCACAGCACCACGACGCCGTCCCCGCTGAGGGTCAGGTCGCGCAGCGCGGCGGCCAGGGTGTGCGCGGTCAGGGCCGCCGTCGCGCAGAACTCCTCCAGCGCGGCCGGGTGGAGTTCGGCCACCGCCTCCTCCAGTGCCCGGCGCCGGCGGCCGGCCTCCTCGCGCAGCGGCTCGGGGACCGGTCCGGTCTCGCACGTGTCGGATCCGGTGTGCCAGACCAGCGCGCGCATCCGCAGGAGGTCGACCACGCCGGTGAAGCCGTCCTCGCGCCCGATGGGCAGTTGGACGACCAGCGGTACGGTGCCCAGCCGCTCCCGGATCGAGGCGACCGCGGTGTCCAGGTCCGCGCCCGCCCGGTCCAGCTTGTTGACGAAGGCGATCCGCGGCACGCCGTGCCGGTCCGCCTGCCGCCACACCGTCTCGCTCTGCGGCTCGACGCCCGCGACGGCGTCGAACACCGCGACCGCCCCGTCGAGCACCCGCAGCGAACGCTCCACCTCGTCGGAGAAGTCGACGTGGCCGGGGGTGTCGATCAGGTTGAGGCGGTGGCCGCCCCAGGCGCAGCTCACGGCCGCCGCGGAGATGGTGATGCCCCGGTCGCGTTCCTGCGGGTCGAAGTCGGTGACGGTGGTGCCGTCGTGGACCTCGCCGCGCTTGTGCACGGCGCCGGTGGCGAACAGGATCCGTTCGGTGATCGTCGTCTTGCCCGCGTCCACGTGCGCGAGGATGCCCAGATTACGGATGGTGGCGAGGGCCTGTCTCTTATACACATTCCCGAGCCCACGAGACTAGGCATGGCCGGCCCACCGACACCACCACCACCCACACCACCCGACCCACCGCACACCCGATGGACCGCCCGTACCGCCTCCTCCACCGCCACGTCCGGACCGGCCCCGAAGTCCAGCGGACCCCGCCAGTCGGCGACGACGCGACCGGCGAGGTCCACCCGTACCGCCGTGAGCTCGTCGCGGTCCAGATGCACCCCGACCGCGTACCGCGCCTCCCGCACCAGTTTCAGCAGCGTGCGCGGCTTGCCGCCCGTGGACGCCTCGCGCCCGGCGTCGGCCACCAGCCCGTCGCCCCGGAGCCGTGCCGTGATCTTGCTGACGGCCTGCGGGGTGAGCCCCGTACGGTCCGCGAGGTCCGCGCGGCCCAGGCCCCCGGGGCCGGCGGCGCGCAGCAGGTCCAGCACCAGCGCGTCGTTGTGCCCGCGCAGCAGCGGCAGGTTCACGCCGCCGCCCTTGTCCCCGCCACCGCTACCGCTACCCCTGTCCACCTGCCCATTGTCCACCCTCCTTGCACTTAGGCAACACTGTTGCCAAAGTGGTCGCCATGAACGACACCGCCCCCGCCACCCCCCTCCGCGTCGGACTCATCGGCTACGGACTCGCCGGTTCCGTCTTCCACGCCCCGCTCGTGTCCGCGACCGAAGGCCTCGTCCTCGACACCGTCGTCACCTCGGACCCGGGCCGCGCCGCCCAGGTGCGCGAGGCCCACCCGGACGTCCGGATCACCGGCAGCGCCGCCGAGCTGTGGGACCGGGGCCGGTCCCCCGCCCTCGACCTGGTCGTCATCGCCTCCCCCAACAAGACGCACGTCCCGCTCGCCACCGCCGCCCTCACCGCCGGCGTCCCGGTGGTCGTGGACAAGCCGCTCGCCGCCACCGCCGCCGAGGCGCGCGAACTGGCCTGGCTCTCCGACCGGACCGGGACCTTCCTGTCCGTCTTCCAGAACCGCCGCTGGGACAACGACTTCCTCACGCTGCGCCGCCTCCTCGCCGACGGCGAGCTGGGCGACGTCCAGCGCTTCGAGTCCCGCTTCGAGCGCTGGCGCCCGCAGCTCAAGGGCGGCTGGCGGGAATCGGGCGCGCCGGAGGAGATCGGCGGGCTGCTGTACGACCTCGGCAGCCACGTCGTCGACCAGGCGCTGGTGCTGTTCGGCCCGGCCGTACGGGTCTACGCCGAGGCCGACGTGCGCCGCCCGGGCGCGGAGGCCGACGACGACACCTTCATCGCCGTCACGCACGCGAGCGGGGTCCGCTCGCACCTGTACGTCAGCGCCACCACGGCCCAGCTGGGGCCGCGGTTCCGGGTGCTCGGCTCCCGCGCGGGCTACGTCAAGTACGGGCTCGACCCCCAGGAGGGCGCACTGCGCGACGGGCTGCGACCGGGCGACCCCGACCGCACGTGGGGCGAGGAGCCCGAGCACCTGTGGGGCCGGCTGGGCTCCGGGGAGTCCCCGCTGACCGGCGGCGGCCTGCCGGTGCCGACGGTGCCGGGCGACTACCCGGCGTACTACGCGGCCGTGGCCGCCGCGCTGCGCGGCGGCGGGCCGGCCCCGGTCACGGCGCTGGAGGCGGCGCAGTGCCTGGACGTGCTGGAGGCGGCGCGCAAGTCGTCGAGGGACGGAGTGACGGTGGAGCTCTGACCCCGCCGGGGCCCGCAGTCTGCCGGCCGGGATCCGACGGGAAAGGGGCGGCGCCGTCGACGACGGCACCGCCCCTTCCGCAACGCGCCCTACGCGCCCTAAGCGCCCTAAGCGCTCTTGAACTCCTGGCGCTGACGGCCGAGGCCGTCGATCTCCAGCTCCACCACGTCGCCGGCCCGCAGGAACGGCTTCGGCTCCGGCTGGCCCGCGGCCACGCCGGCCGGGGTGCCGGTGATCAGGACGTCGCCCGGGTACAGGGTCATGAACTGGCTCACGTACCGCACGACCTCGCCGACCGGGAAGATCTGGTCCGAGGTGTGGCCGTCCTGCTTGAGCTCGCCGTTGACCCACAGCTTGACGTCGAGGACCTGCGGGTCCGGGACCTCGTCGGCGGTGACCAGCCAGGGGCCGAGCGGCGTGAAGGTCTCGCAGTTCTTGCCCTTGTCCCAGGTGCCGCCGCGCTCGTTCTGGAAGGCTCGCTCGGTCACGTCGTTGACCAGCACGTACCCGCCGACGTGCGCGAGGCCCTCCTCGGCGGAGGCCAGGTAGCGGGCGGTGCTGCCGATGACGACGCCGAGCTCGGCCTCCCAGTCGGTCTTGACGCTGCCGCGCGGCACCAGCACGGTGTCGTCGGGGCCGACCACGGTGTCGGAGGCCTTGAGGAAGAGGATCGGCTCGGCCGGCGCCTCGGCGCCGACCTCGGCCGCGTGCCCGTGGTAGTTCAGGCCGATGCCCACGACCTTGCCTATGCGGCCGACGGCGGACCCGATCCGCAGACCCTCGGCGTCCAGCACCGGGAGCTCACCGGACTCGGCCGCGTCCCGTACCCGGGACAGCACGGAGTCGTCGGCGAGCAGCGCGCCGTCCACATCCGTGATCAGGCCGGACAGGTCCCGCAGGGTCCCGTCCTGATCGAGCAGCGCGGGGCGCTCCGACCCGACGGGTCCTACACGCAGCAGCTTCATGGGCATTCTCCCGTGGTCGTGGGTGGTCGGCCCATGGGCGTGCCCCGGGCCGGCCGATGGGTTGCGGCCATCGGAGGATTGGTCGATCCTCCAAGAAGTCGGCCCAATCCGCAAGACCCAGTTCACAGACTGGAACGCCCCGCTCCGGCGATCTCCTGCTCGGCCCGCTCCGCGTCCCGCTGTGCGGCCCGCTCCACCTCCCGCTCGGCGGCCCGGTCCTTGCGGTGCTGGAGCCAGATCCGCTCGGCCACCGACCAGGCGGTGGTGGTGACCAGGTACAGCCCGGCGGCCAGCGGCACCAGGGCGGCGGTGACCAGCGTCCCGAAGGACAGCAGGGGCAGTACGCCGCCCAGCTTGCGCATGACCTCGCGCTGCTCGGCGCTCACCCCGGCCATCGCCGCGGCGACCTCGTCCCCGGCCCGCCCGGCGGTCAGAACCAAGCGGGGCCGCCGGCCTCTGCGGTCCGCGGCGAGATGAATCTTGCTGGTCAGGCCGCCCCGGGACCTGCCGAGCAGGGCTTCCTTCAGGCGGAGCTTGCGTCTGCGTCGGATGCGCCGACGCTCGGCCTGTCCGTTCTGTTCCCCCCATGGTGCCGCCCCACCCTTCCGGGCCGGGTGCACGGCAGTGAGCGCGCACCCGGCCGGCCAGGCCGTGAGGGACGTCCTAGTGCTGGTGTGAGCCGGTCGAGGGCGGGGGCTTCAGGGTGCCCGCCGACTGGCCCGGTTCGACCACCACGAACTGGCCCATCATGCCCTTGTCCTCGTGGTACAGCAGGTGGCAGTGGAACATGTACGGGGTATCCGGGTCCGCGGGACCGTCGAAGCGCAGCGCGATGCGGACCGTCGAACCGGACGGGATGAAGACGGTGTCCTTCGGCCCGCGCAACGGCGGCGGCGGAGCCACGCCGTTGATGTCGAGTATGCGGAACTGCACGTCGTGGACGTGGAAGTTGTGCGGCATCCCGTCGTCGTTGCGCAGGGTCCAGGTCTCGGCCGTGCCGCGGGTGACCGTCTCGTCCACCCGGGACATGTCCATCTTCCGACCGTTGATGCCGGACGCCTTGAGCTCGAAGAAGCGGTTGCGCGCCGAGTCCTCACCGGTGGGGAGCGCCGATGCCACCAGCGCCCCGGGCAGCTCTGCCGACGGCCTCAGGGTGGGCGCCGCGCGCAGCTGCATCACGTCGAAGGAGTCGTCGCCGCCACCGAAGCGCTGGTTCCAGAAGTCCAGGCCGGCGTCCAGGGGGTAGGAGCGCAGGACCGTCCGCTCGCCCGGCTTCATCCGTACGACGATCTCCGCGCGCTCCCCCGGCGAGAGGACCAGGCGGTCGGCCGTGTGGGGGGCTTCGAGGAGGCCGCCGTCCGAGGCGATCTGCCGGAACGTGCGGCCGTCGTCGAAGCCGAAGGTGTAGACGCGGGCGGTGGAGGCGTTCAGCAGGCGCAGCCGGACCAGTTCGTCCTGGACGGTGACGTACGGGTCCAGCGTGCCGTTGACCATCGTCCGGTCGCCGAGGAAGCCGACGTTGCGCATCAGCTTGTGGCCGTGGTCGAACTTCGCGCCGTCGAAGGTCACGTCCTGGACGATGACCGGGATGTCATCCACCCCGTACGACTTGGGCAGGGGCAGGGCCGCCGACGCCGTGTCGTCCAGCAGGAACAGGCCCGCGAGGCCGCGCTGGACGTGCGTCTCGGTCTCACCGTGCGGATGCGGGTGGTACCAGAGGGTCGCGGCCGGCTGCTCGATCGTCCACTCGGGGGCCCAGTTGCCGCCCGCCGGCACCATCTGGTGGGGGCCGCCGTCCATCGCGGCGGGCAGGTGCATGCCGTGCCAGTGGACGGTGGATTCCTCGGGCAGGGTGTTGGCCACCTTCACCCGGACCTTCTCGCCCTTCGCCGCGCGGAGGGTGGGGCCGAGGTAGCTGCCGTTGAACCCCCAGGTCGGGGTCTTGCTCCCGGGGGTGAACTCGGTCTCCCCCGCCTGCATGCGCAGGTCGAAGACGCGGGTCCCGTCCGCGTCCACGGTGGACGCGGCGAGGGGCGGCACCGCGAGGGCGTTGTGGAAGTCCACCTCGCCGACGGTGGACACCTTGGCCCCGGTGTAGAGCCAGGTGAACAGCGAGCCGATGACAAGGGCGAAGGTCGCGACGAGCGAACCGAGAATCAGCAACGCCCGCTTCCAACCCGGCATTCGGCGCTTGCCGCCGGTCACATTGTTCCCACTTTTCGACATGACCATGACGGTACAGACGGCGTTCGCGTCCCACATCAGGGACCACCCGGGGCCGACCCCGACACCGCCCCCGAGACGCTTCAGGGGCGCGGGCCCGGATGCGCCCCGTACCGGCGGTCACGCCCGAGGCCGAGCGCACGACTCCCTTAACATCCCTGTCATGAGCGATTCGAACGATCTTCTTGCCTGGCTGCAGGACTGGTACGCGGAGCAGTGCGACGGCGACTGGGAGCACGAGTGGGGCGTGAAGATCGCCACACTCGACAATCCCGGCTGGACGATCGAGATAGATCTGAAGGAAACGGACCTGGAAGGACGCGAACACCCCCGCCAGGACGTCAATCGCAGCACGCGGGACTGGGTCTGGGTCTGGACCGCCGAGAACACCTTCCGCGCCGCGTGCGGCCCCGGAAACCTCGCCGAGGCCCTTGGGCTCTTCCGCACCTGGGCGACCACGCCCACTCCCTGAGCGGTGGGCCGCTTCGGGCGCACCCGAGAACTCGGAGCTCTCACGGGCCGGGGGGTTCCAGGCGCCCGGTGGGTGTGTCAGGCGCGGCAGCGCAGCATCTCCAGCGCGGGGTTGGCGCGGAAGTCCACCCAGAACTCCGCACCGAACTCGCGCACCCCGGCGTCCGACACCGTCAGCGGGACCCAGGTCACCTCACTGAATCCGGCCGCCTGCAGGCACTTCTCGTACACCTCGCGGCGCGGGAGGTTGGCGACGAACGAGACGGGCGGCTCGAGCAACGCGGTGATCCGGACCTGCGGGCCGGTCTCGACCTCCTCGCCCGTGAGCTCGGAGCGGAAGCCGTACTTCTCCGGGGTCGGCCCGTCGAAGCGGAAATCGGGCGACTGGTTGAGGACGAAGAGCTCGCCGCCGGGCTTCAGGCTCCGGTGCAGGTTGCGGCACATCCGCTCCGTGGTGGCGATGTCCGGCGCGTAGCTCAGCAGCTGGACCGCCAGGCCGATGTCGAAGCCCTGCTCGAACGGCCGCAGTTCGGCGACGTCGCCCACCTCGTAGCGCACACCCAGCGGGTCGCCTTCCTCCAACTTCCTTGCCACGGAAACCATTTCACCGGAGATGTCGATGCCGAGCACCTCCGCGGCGCCGCGCCGCTTGAACTCCCTGCTGTAGAAGCCGGTACCGGAGGCCAGGTCCAGGATCGACTTGCCGGTCACGTCCCCGACCATGGCCAGGAAGGCGGGCACCACCGCGTACTGCTCCAGCGGCAGGGCCTTGAAGCCCTCGTACGCCTCACCTATCTCGTCGTACTGCTGCGTGCTCATGCTCTGTCATCCCCCATGCTTCGCAAGGCTCTTGACCGCCGCGCGGCCCGCACCCCGCACCCTGGACGTGCCGCGGCCCCTGTCTGGCAGTCTCCACGGGGCCCGGCGGACTGCCGTACTGGCAGAACCCACAAAGATCCGGACATGGGCCCGGCATCGCGTACGGCAGGCACGCGCTCGACATGCGCGTTCCGCCCGGAACCCGTCAGCGGTAGATTCACGCCCGTACGGGCGTGAATCTACCGCTGACGGGTTCCCCTGGCCCCGGCCCTGGCCGATGCCCTGGCCCCAGCCGCGGTCCCGGCCGATGCCCCGGCTCTGGCCCCGGCCCCGGCCCTGGCCCAGGTCCGCGACGCGGGCTCGTCGCTCGGTCCGTCCGCACGGCAGGGCGATCCCGAAACCGGCACCGAAGCCGGCACCGAGGCCGACGGCGGTGCCGGCGCCGAAGCCGGCACCGCCGTCTGCCCGGAAGCCGGCACCGCCGCCGACACCGCCGTTGGCCCGGAAGCCGGCACCGCCGCCCGCGCCGCGGCCGGCACCGCCGCCCGCCCCGCAGCCCGCACCGCCGCCGGCCCGGAGGCCGGCACCGCCCTCCGCCGGGAGCTGCGCGCGGCGGCCGCCGCGAGCTTCGTGCTGCTGGAGAGCCGTGGCGCGCTGCCCCTGGAGCCCGGCGCGCTGAACCGCCTCGCCGTGATCGGGGTGCACGCCGACGCCCCCCGCGTCCAGGGCGGCGGGAGCTCCGGGGTGTTCCCGCACCGCGTGGTCAGCCCGCTCGACGGGCTCCGGCAGGCGCTGCCGCCCCACGTCCGGATCGGGTACGAGCCCGGTCCCGCGCCCGAGGGCGCCGGGGGCCCGGAGCCGCTCGGCGCGCGGCACGCCCGCGACCCGGAGGGCGGGGCCCCGGGCGTGCGGCTGCGCGTGCTCGACGCCGCCGGCGCGGTGCTGCGCTCCCTGCACCAGCCCTCCGGGCGCGTGCTGGAGCCCGAACTTCCGCCCGGTGCCCACACCGTCGAACTCTCCGCCGTGCTCCACCCCGACACGACCGGCCCCTGGACCCTCGGTCTCGGCGGCTTCGGAGCCCTGCGCCTCACCGTCGACGGAACGGCCCTGGTCGAGGGCGAGTTCCCGCCCGAGACCGACGATCCGGCGGTCGTCCACGTCCGCCCGCCGCAGCACACGGCCCGGATCCCGCTCACGGCCGGCCGGCCCGTGCGCGTGGTCGCACGGCGCGAACTCGCGCCCGGCACCGGCCGGGCCACCGTCCTCACGGCCGCCGCGCCCGCGGCCGGGCCCGCCGAGGCGCTCGCCGCCGCCGTGGCCGCGGCCCGGGCGGCCGACGCCGCCGTCGTGGTCGTCGGCACCACGGAGGGCGCGGAGTCCGAGGGCTTCGACCGTGAGACGCTCCGACTGCCCGCGCCCCAGGACCAGTTGGTGGCGGAGATCGCCAGCGCCAACCCCCGTACCATCGTCGTCGTCAACTCCGGCGGCCCCGTCGAGCTGCCCTGGCGCGCGGCCGTCGGTGCCGTCCTCCTCACCTGGTTCCCCGGCCAAGAGGCCGGGCACGCCCTCGCCGACGTCCTCCTCGGCCGCGCAGAGCCCGGCGGGCGGCTCCCCACCACCTGGCCCGCCACCCTCACCGATGCCCCCGTGCGCACCACGCACCCCACGAACGGCCGGCTCGCGTACGAGGAGGGCCTGCACATCGGCCACCGCGCCTGGCTGCGCCCGGGCGCCGCGCGGCCCGCGTACTGGTTCGGCCACGGACTCGGCTACACCACCTGGGAGTTCGAGCGGATCGGCATGCCGGAGCCGGCCCCCGGCGGGGACTTCGAGATCCCGGTCACCCTGCGCAACACCGGTGCCCGGAGCGGCCGCGAGATCGTCCAACTCCACCTGTCCCGGCCGGACTCGGCCGTCGAGCGGCCGGTGTGCTGGCTCGCGGGCTGGGCGGCGGCGGAGGCGGAGCCGGGGGAGCGGGCGACGGCGTACGTACGCATCCCCGCGCGAGCCCTGCAGCACTGGTCACCGGGGGGAAGGGGCTGGACCACGGAGCCGGGCCGGTTCGAGGTGCTGGCCGGGCGCAGCGCGGGTGACCTGCCGCTCCGGGCGGCGATCGAGGTCTGAGCGGGGGCGGCTACAGTGCCGCCATGGACGGATCGAGCACGGGCACCGGCACGGGGACGGCCCCGACCCTGGAAGACGTGGCGCGTGCCGCCGGGGTGTCACGGGCCACGGTGTCGCGCGTGGTCAACGGTGTGCGCAACGTGGACCCGGGCATCCAGCAGGCGGTCCAGCGGGCCGTCGCCGAGACCGGGTACGTGCCGAACCGGGCCGCCCGCTCCCTGGTGACCCGCCGGTCGGGGGCCGTGGCGCTGGTGGTCTCGGGCGCGGGCGCCGACGCCGACCGGGTGTTCCAGGACCCCTTCTTCGGGCGGGTGGTGAGCGGGGTCGTACGGGCGCTGCGCCCGCGCGGCGTGCACCCGGTGCTGATGTTCGCCGACGGGCAGGAGGACCGCGCACAGGTGCTGGCGTACCTCACCCAGGGCGGCGCGGACGGTGCGCTGCTCGTCACCACGGACGGCCGCGACCCGCTGCCGGGGCTGCTCGCGGCCGCCGGGCTGCCCGCGGTGCTCTTCGCGCGGCCGGCGCCACCGGTGGGGCTGGACTGGGTCGACCTGCGCCACCGCGAGGGCGGGGCGCTGGCGGCGCGGCACCTGCTGGCCCGCGGCTGCGGGCGCCTCGCGGTGATCGGCGGACCGGCGGACGTGCCGGCGAGCCGGGAGCGGGTGGCGGGCTTCCGGGAGGCGCTGGCCGGCGGCCCGGTGCGGGTGGCCGAGGCGGACTTCACGCTGGACGGCGGTGAACAGGCGATGCGTGCGCTGCTGGCGGAACAACCGGACCTGGACGGGGTGTTCGCGGCGAACGACCTGATGGCGCAGGGAGCCTGCCTGGTGCTGCGCGAACACGGCCGGCGCGTGCCGCAGGACGTCGCGGTGGTCGGCTTCGACGACTCCGGCGCGGCGGTGGCGGCCCGTCCCCGGCTGACGACGGTCCGTCAGCCGGTGGAGGACATGGCGGCGGAGATGGTCCGCCTCCTGCTGGACCGGGTGTCGGGCGCGGCCGCCCCGGAGCCCGCGGCGGTGCTCTTCGAGCCGGAACTGGTCGTCCGCGACTCGGCGTAGCCGCCGGCCGCCCTGGCCGCAGCCGTCGCGCAGCCGCCACGTAGCCGCCGCCCGCCCTGGCCGCAGCCGCCGCGCCGCCGCAGCCCTGGCCGCAGCCGCCGCCCGCTGCCCGCCCTGGCCGTAGCTGCCATGTAGCCGCTGCCCGCTGCCCGCCCTGGCCGCAGCCGCCGTGCAGCCGCTGCCCGCTGGCCGCCTTGGCCGCAGCCGCAGCCGCCGCCGCCGCCCGACGCCCGCCCTGGCCGCAGCCACCGCCTTGGCCGCCGCCGCGCACCCCGTGCCCGCCCCCCCACCCGGGACCCGCGGACCAGCACCAAGCACCCGCGGGCGGGGCGGCGGGCACGGGCGACGGCTCGCGCTGATCTACGGGCGGGACCTTCCCGCCGGGCGGTCGTTGAGCGGGACGTGATCCTCTGGCTGCTCAACCACCTCAGCACCTTCCTCCTCGGCGTCGTCCTCGTCGGCGGCTTCGTCGCCCTCGCCATCGGCGGCAGCCTGGCCGCCCGCCGCCGGTTCCCGCACCTCGCGGGCGGCGAGCACAACGAGATGGTCGGTGTCGCCCTCGGCATGTTCGGCGCGATCTACGGCATCATCCTGGCCTTCGTCGTCGTCACCCTGTGGACCCAGCTGGAGAACACCCAGACGATCGTCGCGAGCGAGGCCACCGACCTGGCCCTCGTCGTCCGCAGCGCGGAGGTCTTCCCCCCGGCCGAACGCGCCCGCGTGGACCGGGCCGTGGGGGAATACGTCCACGCCGTCGTCGAGGTCCAGTGGCCCCTCATGCGCGAGGGTCGGCCCAGCTACGAGGCCACCGCCGACCAGACGCACGCCCTGTACACGGCACTCCAGGCCTACGAGCCCGTCGGCGCCCGGAGCGAGACCTTCTACGGGGAGGCCGCCGGCCGCCTCAACGACGTCGCCGCACAGCGGCGGGCGAGGGTGACGATGGCCGAGACCTCGCTGCCGATCCTGCTGCAAGTCCTCGTCTACGGGGGAGCGTTCGTGATCCTCCCGCTCACCTTCCTCTTCGGGCTGCGCAGCCTGAAGATGCAGCTGCTGTTCGTCTCGGCGGTGGCCGGCCTGATCGGCTTCAGCCTGCTGCTGGTGATGGCGCTGGACCGGCCCTTCGCCGGGGACCTGAGCGTGAGCCCGGCACCGTACAAGGAGGCGGCACTGGCACAGTTCTGGCCCTAGCCCCGGCGGCGGTCCCCGACGAGGGGGTCGAGGATGGGGCCCAGGTCGATGGAGTCCAGCCGGTCGGGGTCGGTGAGCACGTCGATGGCGGTGATCAGGCCGTCGGTGACCGTGAAGGCCAGCATCGACATCAGCCGCCCCCCGACCACGCACAGCACGCCCGCGGCCCCGTTGACCAGCACGGGGCGGACGAACGGGGCGAGCGCGGAGTACAGCGCCGCCTGGGAGCCCACGGTCCGGGCGCCGGTCAGGACTACCGACTGGCCGGCGCGTTCGACACCGCCGTCGGAACGCAGGACGACATCCGGGTGGAGCAGGGCTAGGAGCGCCTCGAAGTCCCCGTCCTGCGTGGCCGCGAAGAACGCGCTGACGGCCGCGCGCTGCCGGGAGAGGTCCGGATCCGGCGCGGGCGCCCGCCCCTGGACGCGGCGGCGCGCCCGGCTGGCGAGCTGCCGGGTGGCCGCCGGGGTCTTGTCGAGCATCAGGGAGATCTCGTCGAAGGGCACGGAGAACATGTCGTGCAGGACGAACGCCAACCGCTCGGCGGGCGCGAGCTCTTCCAGGACGACCAGCAGCGCCAGCCCGACCGAATCGGCCAGCAGCACCTCGTCCTCGGGCTCGACCGCACCCTCCCGGCTGAGGACCGGATCGGGCATGCGGATCTCCAGGGAGTCCTCGCGGCGCGTCTCCCGCGCACGCAGCCCGTTCAGGCACAGCCGCGCCACGACCGTCGTCAGCCAGCCGCCGAGGTTCTCCACGTCACCGACATCGGTGCGGCTCAGCCGCAGCCAGCACTCCTGGACCGCGTCCTCGGCCTCACCGAGCGAGCCGAGCATCCGGTAGGCGACGGCCCGCAGATGGGCCCGGTGCTCCTCGAACCGCCCCGCCAGCACGTCCTGCTCACACACGCCCACGCCCCGAACTCCCTCTCGCCAGACTTCGCCAGACCTCCCCAGACCCGCCGCCTACTTCCAGGGGTCCTCGGTGGATACGCAGCCCAGGGCGCGCAGCTGCGCGTCCGTGTCCCTGAGGGTCTCGATGCCGTCGGCGATCCACGACCAGCCGTCGCCGGGCACCCCGGCCATGTCGTCCACGTCCCTCGAGGGCACGCCCAGACCGGACGTGGCCATCACCCGGCGCAGCCCCGAGCCGATCTGCTTGCGGGCCTTGGTCCACGACTCGTGGGTCTTCGGGTCGGGGATCATCGCGTACCCATGTGCGTCCTCCAGGCTGGTGGACAGGGGGCCCATGTCGATGTACACCTTGTCCGCCTCGTGGCTGCCGTGGGCGATCCTCGCCGAGGTGATCAGGCCGTTGAGCCGCTCGCGGCCGCCGCTCTGGTACCACTGGATGACGCCCGCGCCGGGTTTCGACGGCTCGGGCGCCGTGGCGCTCGGGACGGGCTTGAAGCTCACGTTCGTGTTCGGCGCCTTGCTCTCCGGCTCGCCGGCGCAGCCGGTCAGCAGGAGGGCGCCGGCGGCGACCGGTACGAGGAGCTGGTGGAGTAAGCGGACGCGCATGGATCCCCCTGGGACGGTCTACGGGCCGTGCTTCGAGCGGTGCGTCGAGCAGTGGTTCGAGCAGTGCTTCTGCCTTGCTTCGAATCAGTCTTTGCGCCCGGTCGCGGCGACGGTCACGCCGAGACCGATCATCGCGAGCCCGCCGGCCCCGCCGATCGCGGACAGCCGCTGAGGCGACCGCGAGAACCAGCTGCGGGCGGTCGCCGCGAGCATGCCCCAGGCACTGTCGCAGACCACGGCGATGAGGTTGAACACCAGGCCGAGGATCAGCATTTGGGCCGCCACGTGGCCCCGGTCGCGGTCCACGAACTGCGGGAGGACGGCGGCGAAGAACACGATGGTCTTCGGGTTGGCCACGCCGACCGCGAAGCCCTCCCACAGCGAGCGCCACGTCCCGTAATCGGTCGCGTCCGCACCGAAGTCCGCGCGCAGGGCGCGCCGCTGCCGGAAGGCCTTGACCCCCAGGTAGACGAGGTACGCGGCTCCCGCGAGCTTGAGCGCCGTGAACACGAGCACCGACCGCTCGACGATCGAGCCCACCCCGAAGGCCACGGCGACGACCAGCACGTACGCGCCCAGCGTGTTCCCGGCCACGGTCGTCAGGACGGCCCGCCGCCCCTGGGAGAGGGCGCGCCCGATGACGAAGAGCACGCTCGGCCCGGGAATCAGGATCAGCAGCAGCGACATCGCGGCGAAGGCGAGCAGTCGATCGGTGGACACCATGCGGCTCATCGTTCCGGACGGCTGGCGGGAGGGGAAGGGCTTTTGGGCTGTCCGCCCCGCCCGTCCCCCGGTGCCGGCCTCGTGGGGGCGGGCGGGGCGGACAGGGCGGTCAGGGTGTCCAGCCGGCGTACGGCGGAGCGGCGCTGGACGGCCGACAGGGCCGCGACCGCCGCGCCGAGGGCGAGCCAGCCGGCCGGGCCGGCCACCATCACGCCGGTCAGGAGCAGCGGACCGGCGGACTTCTGGACCGACTGGGCCATGCCCGCCACGCCCAGGTAGGACGCCCGCGCCCGCGCGGGGGCGAGCGAGACCGCCAGCTCCCAGGAACTCACCGAGCGCATCAGCTCCGCCGCGGTGGCCAGCACCGCCGCGGCGAGGAGCGCGACCGACGCGGCCCCGGCTCCGGCCCCCGCGGTGAGGGCCAGGAGGATGCAACAGGCGCACATCGTCAGCCCGTACAGGAAGACGGCCCCCGCGGCCTGGCGGGGCCCCTCGACCGCTGCCGACACGCGCAGCTGGAGTACGACGACGAGCACGGTGTTGATCACGAGGAAGGCCGGGACCAGGGCGTGCGGCGCATCGGTGTGGTCCACCAGCCACAGCGGCAGGCCGACGGCGAGGATCGAGTCGTCCAGGTGCATCGGGATGTCCAGCAGGACGAAGCGCAGGTACCCCCGGTCCCGCCACGGACTCGGCGCGCCCGACGGCCGGGCCGCTGCCACCGCCTCCGCCTCCGCCTCCGCTGCCGCGGCCTTCGCGTCCGGGTCCCCGGTGCCCGCGGCCACCCGTCCGGGGCCGCGCGGCCCCCGGGTGCGCCGGACGAGCGCGGCGGCCACGAGGAAGGAGACCGCGTTGGCCAGGATCAGCACCTGGTAGGCCTCGCGGGTCCCGACGGCGAGACCGGCCGCGGCGAGGCCCGCGCCGAGGGCGTAGCCGGCGTTCGCCGTGCTGCGCGACAGCGCCTGGTAGGTGGACCGCCGCTCACCCGCCACCCGCGTGGCGAAGAGCATCTCCAGGGTCTTGGCCGCCCGGTCGCCCAGGTACGTGACCGCGACCACGGGCAGCAGCACGTCGAAGCGGGTGACCACGAGCAGCGCGCCGAGCGTGCCCAGGCGCAGGAGGTGACAGCCGATCAGCAGGGAGCGCACCGGGAAGCGGCCGGCCAGGTGGCCCGCCAGGGGCGACCCGGCGATGCCCGCCACCGCGGCCGCGCCCAGCAGCAGGCCGATCCGGCCGGCGTCCAGGCCGAGGACGAAGGTGAAGTACAGGACCGAGGCGGCGGCCCACACTCCCGTACCGGCGCGGTCGAGGAACTGGGCGAGCAGCATGATCCGGGCGTCCCGGCCCCCCGGCGGCCGGCGCAACTGCGCCACCAGGCCCTGCCGCTCCCGCGGTTCCTTCCGTGGTTCCTTCCGCGCTCCCGTGCCACGCCGCCGCATCCCGGACCTCCAAGCCCCCGTAAAAGTATCTCGACATCGAGATACCCGGCAGCAGACTGCCCGAGATCAATCTTGACGTCAAGATACTTATCGGGGGCAGGCCGCAAGAGGCGGTCCGGACCCGGCCGTTGTCCGCGGACACGGTGTGCGGACCCGGGTGGTGCTGCGGCGAGGGCGACGGGACGATGTGATCAGCGATCGACGTCCCGGGCCCCGGTCCGGGATACGGGGTACGGGGTACGGGGTCGAGGAGGGGTCGTGCGCAGCTACGCCAGCGTGCTGGTCGGCATTTCGCCTTCGCCGCGCTCTGCTGCTTCCCGGCCCCGCTCGCCCTCCTCGTGGGATACGGCGCCTGGCGCGAGGGCGAGGACTGGGCGTGGATCGCGCTCGCCATCGGTGTGGCCGGCTCGATCCTGATCCCCGTCGAGGCCTTCGAGCTCACGCGGAGCCGGTTCCCCCGCATCACGCGCGGGGACCGCGTGAAGGGCGAGGGCGTCACCTACGGCGACGACACCTTCGTGTTGTGGGCGCCGAAGGCCGAACAAGGCCCGGCGCGGGCGTGGTTGGTGCGGGCGGACGTCCTGGAGGCGTCACTCGCGCGGTAGAACCCCGACACCGAGGCGACCTTCACGACCTGCGTCGGCGACCCCCTCCCCGACGCATTCACGCCGCTGGTCCGGCTGAGACTGCGGGTCCACGGCGCCGACGGGCCCGACGGCGGCGGGTTCGAGGTCACGGAAGCGTGGCGGGTGCCGTCCGTGTGCCTCTCGGCCGTCACGGCCGGCCGCCTGGTCGTCCTCGTCGACCCTGCCGGTCCGGAGGCCCCCGGAAAGGTCACGCCCCTGTGGCCCCGCAGCGCCCTGCCGGCGGGTACGAGGACCAGCCGCATGGTCGACCTCGAAGGCCGGTGGACGGACGCGACCCGGCGCCCCGGCCTGCTGCTGCGACAGATGCGGATCGCGCGGGAAGCCGGAGGCATCGAGATGGCCGGCGACACGATCGACCTCCGGCGCCTGGACGCGCACACCGCGGCGCGCTACACCGCCTCGATCGGCCGTGACCGCGCCTTCCCCGAGGACCGGGCGCCGGTGACCGAGCCGGGCGAGGAGTCCCGGTGGATCGTGGACGACCTGCCGGGTGAACCGGCGGCGTTCGGCTCCGTGGACCGGCGCCGGTCGCGCCGCGGCGGCATCCTGGTGCGGGGCCGGTTCCTGCAGATGACCAGCACGCACACCTTCCAGAGCCACGGTCCGGTCCTCGACACGGTGCTGCGCGTCCACCCCCCCGGACGGCACGCCCCCGTTCGACGCCGCCCGACGGCTGACGGTGCCGATGGACTACCTCGCCGTCCTGCACCGCACCAGGGAGGTCGTCCTCCGCGCCGACCCGCAGGGCGGGTCGTACGTCGTCGACTGGGCGCGCACCAACCTGCTCGCCGGCACCGCCGCGGCCGAGGTCATCACCCCGGACGGCCGGCAACTCCCCCTGACGGGGCGCCCCGACCTGATCTGGGCCCTGATGAACCTCCTCGCGTCCCACGGCCTCTCCAACCCGACGCCCGTCCTGGACCTCCGCGAGCAACGGCTCACCACGGCGGCGGGAACCCTCATGCAGGTGGTGCGTGACGCCGAGGCAGAGCCGAACCCGGCCCAGCCCTAGGGGGCGCTTCTCGGATCTCCGCGGGATCTCGGGGCTCGGGGCTTGCTCGGGGTTGCTAGTGCTGTGGCCGGGAAGGTTTGCCGGGTCGCGGTGTCCGGTGCGGTGCCTCGCAAGGCGGAGGGCCGCCGCTTGTACTGGACGTACTTCGGTGGTCCGACAACGCGGCGAGGTGCCGTGCCGGGGGCATCGTGTCAACTTCCCCAAGTGACGCCGGATCCCCGATCCGGCGTGAAACGAATCCGGCCGCACCCCTGCGGCAGACACCCGGAGTGGACTCCCCACGGCTAAACGCCCGTTAAAGCCGCAGGCAGCGAAGACCGACAGCCCTGACAGCGCTTTTCGGACAGGTGGGAGCGAGGGCAGAATGACGGTGACTCCCGCGCGCGCGGGAGCGGAACAGGGGGAGGGAACCCATGCGCATGCGCAAGGCGCTGGCCGTGGTGATCGCGGCCGGGCTCGCCGTGGCGGCGGTCGTGGCAGCCGGCGGCGGAGCCGCCGACGGAGACGGGCAGGGGCTCGCGGGCGTCACTCCGTACGCCAACTACGGACCCCCGGCCGGCGCGGACGGCGGGACGGCGCACGTGGAGGACTTCACGCCCAACCGGACGACCTAGTGCTGTGACCGGAAAGGTTTGCCGGGTCGCGGTGTCCGGTGCGGTGCATCGCAAGGCGGAGGACCACGCCTCGTACTGGACGTACCGGTGTGGTCCGACAACGCGGCGAGGTGCCGTGCCGGGCGCCGCGACCCGGTGAACCTTTCCGGTCACAGCACTAGCACTGTTCGTGCGGTGACCGCAAAGACCTGACGGCCCGTCTCCCGGAATCCCGTGGTGCGCACATCCGGTGTGCGCGCCACGGGATTCCTTCGTGTCCCGGCCAGGGTTCGTCGGCCGGTTCCGGACGGTGCGACTGGCGCGTATGCCTTGACTTCACATGATCCCCCGAAGACCTTTTCTGACTCGGCATCAGAATGCCGGATCCACCCCCACACCCCCTCTCCGCTGGAGCCTGCCCATGACCGCGAGAACAGCCTCCGCCGCGCGTTCCGAACCGAGTTCCGCCCTTCCCTCCCGCCGGACGGTCCTCGCCGGGACCGGCGCCGGGGTGCTCGCCGCCACCGTGCTGCCGTCGGCCGCCGCGCGCGCCGCGGACGGTGTCCCCCTCGGCGAGTACGACGTCGTCGTCGTGGGATCCGGGGCGTCCGGGATGACCGCCGCGCTCGCGGCCGCCAAACGGGGCCTGAGCGTGCTCGTGGTCGAGAAGGCCCCCACCTTCGGCGGATCGGCCGCCCGTTCGGGCGCCGGGATCTGGCTGCCGAACAACTCCGTGATCCTGGGGGCGGGCGTCCCCGACACCCCGGCGAAGGCGGCCGCCTACCTGGCGGCCGTCGTCGGCAACGGCTCCTCGGCGGACCGGCAGGCGGCCTTCCTCGCCAACGGGCCCCGGATGCTGGACTTCGTGATGGCCAACAGCCCGCTGCGGTTCCGCTTCATGGACGGCTACAGCGACTACTACCCCCAACTCCCCGGCGGGCTCCCCAACGGCCGCTCCATCGAGCCGGACCAGATCGACGGCAACATCCTCGGCGCCGAACTGGCCCACCTGAACCCGGCGTACATGCCGGTGCCCGCCGGAATGGTCGTGTTCAGCCAGGACTACAAGTGGCTCAACATCGCTGCCGTCAACGCCAAGGGCCTCGCGGTGTCCACCGAATGCCTGGCGCGCGGCACGGCGGCCGCGCTGTGCGGGCAGAAGCCGCTGACCATGGGCCAGGCGCTCGCGACCGGGCTGCGGGCCGGGCTGATGCAGGCGGGGGTCCCCGTGTGGCTGAACAGCCCCCTCGTCGACCTGGTGCAGGAGGGCGGCACGGTCACCGGTGTCGTCGTGGAGAAGCAGGGCGTACGGGGCGTCGTACGGGCCCGCAAGGGCGTCGTCATCGGCTCGGGCGGGTTCGAGCACAACGCGGAGATGCGCGCCCAGTACCAGCAGCAGCCCATCGGCACCCAGTGGTCGATCGGCGCCAAGGAGAACACCGGCGACGGCATCCGGGCCGGCCAACGGGCCGGAGCGGCGCTGTCGTTGATGGAGGACGCCTGGTGGGGGCCGTCGATCCCGCTGCCGAACGAGCCGTACTTCTGCCTGGCCGAACGGACCCTGCCGGGCGGCCTGATGGTCAACGGGAAGGGCGCCCGCTTCGTCAACGAGGCGGCCCCGTACAGCGATGTGGTGCACGTGATGTACGAGAAGGACCGGGGTGCGGCCGGCTCGCACATCCCGGCCTGGCTGATCGTGGACCAGAACTACCGCAACAAGTACCTGTTCAGGGACGTCCTGCCGACGATCGTCTTCCCCGACTCCTGGTACGAGGTCGGCGCGGCGAAGAAGGCGTTGACCTGGGACGCCCTGGCGAACCAGATCGGGGTGCCGGCGGGCGCCCTGCGCTCCACGCTCAACCGGTTCAACGCGCAGGCGTGGAACGGCTCCGACCCCGACTTCCACCGGGGCGACACGGCCTACGACCACTACTACACGGACCCTGGCGTCCGCCCGAACTCGTGTCTGGCGCCGATCTGGGCTCCGCCGTTCTACGCCTTCAAGATCGTGCCGGGCGACCTGGGCACGAAGGGAGGCATCGTCACGGACGCGCGGGCCCGCGCGCTGCGGGCGGACGGATCGGTGATCCGGGGCCTGTGGGCGGCGGGCAACGCGAGTGCGGCCGTCATGGGGCACAGCTACGCGGGGGCCGGATCGACGATCGGTCCCGCGATGACCTTCGGCTACGTGGCGGCGAACGACATCGCGGACGCGTGAGGCTGGCCGGGCCGCCCACCGGATCCGGGCCGTCTGACGGCCCGGGTCCCGCCGCGGGTCTGGTCGCGCCTTAGCCCTGCTGGAAGAGCTCGGCGGGCAGCGGCTTCAGCAGCGCGTACAGGTCGTCGGTGATCGGTCGGTCCCAGCTCGCGATGGTGACCAGCACATTGTCGCTGCGGTCGAACTGCACGCAGCTGATCCGGCTCTCCGAGAGCTTGATCTTCCGGACGATGAGGAGGTTGTCGCCCTGCATGACGGGGCAGTCCTCGGCGCCGGTGACCTCGACGTCCTCTTCGTTCTCGAGGGCGTCGAGGAGCTGGGCCACCTCGAAGGGGACCTGGCCCTCGGAGAGGTCGCGGGCGGGGGAACCCTCGGGGAGGTTTCCGATGATCATCGCGGGGCCGCGTCCGCCGAAGAGGTCGTAGCGGAGGAAGACACCCTGGCAGCTGCCGTCGGGCGCGGGCAGCAGCCCGGCCCCGAGATTGCCCGGCCAGTCCCCCGGGTCCATGGCCAGGACGTCGAAGTCCGGGCCGGCGGGTGTGGCGGCGCGGTGGCGGCGGAGGAAGGACATGCCGCAATGGTACGTGCCCGCCCGGCCTTCCCGGCCCTCCGCCCCCCACACCCCCCACCCGTCACAACAGACCAGCCAAGGCTCCCGTGTTAACGCCGTTAATGCCCGGCCACCGAAAAAAGTACTGGTCGACTGGTTTTTTTACCCGTCATCTGTCTAAATTGACCTTCAGCCGCCCTTGATCAACCCGAAGGGCACGGCGAAGTACCGCGATCCCAGGGGGAAGAGGCATGGCGAGGGTCAGGCAGGAACGTGCGGAGATCACCCGGCAGGCGATCCTCGACGGCGCGGCCCTCGCCTTCGACGAGAAGGGGTTCCACGGCACCAGCCTGACCGACGTGGTCGGGCACGCCGGTGTCACCAAGGGAGCCCTGTACTTCCACTTCCCCTCCAAGGAAGCCCTCGCCCACACTTTGGTGGAAGAGCAGTTCCAGGTCTCCGCAAACGTCCCCGCCATCGAGGAGCCGGGCCTCCAGACCGCCATCGACCTGACCCACCAGATGGCGTTCGGGCTGCGGACCAATGTCCGCATCCGCGCCGGGATCCGGCTGCTCATCGAGTTCGGTTCCTTCACCGACCCGGACCCGAACCCGTACAACTCCTGGATCGACATCATCCGCGGCTGTCTGACGCCGGCCCAGGAACGCGGCGACGTACTGCCGTCGCTCGACGTGCGCGACCTGTCGACCATGCTCGTCGGCTCGTTCACCGGCATCCAGGTGACCTCGCACGTGCGCACCGGCCGCGAGGACCTGCACACCCGGGTCATCGACCTGTGGACCTTCCTGCTCCCGGGGATCGTGCCCGCGCACCGCATCCCCCTCTTCGACCTGGCCGGCTCGCCCGAGTGCCGGGCCGAGCTCGGTCTGCCGACCTCCGACTCATCGCGGGTCGCGGTCGGCTGACGACGTATCCAGGGCGGCCTCGCACACGCCGTGGTGAACCACGGGGGTGCTCGCTACGGCGTGTGCGAGGCCGCCCTGTCGCGTACCCGGGCCCGGCCCCGCCGTGCGGCCCGGCCCGGAACTGCGGCCCGGCCCCGCCCTGCGGCCCGGCACTGTCCCGCACGGCCCTGATCCGGACCTGGATCCGGACCTCGATCCGGCCCCGATCCGGCCCTGTTCAGGCTCGATCCGGACACTTCCACACCACTTCGTTAGCAAAACTCAAGCGTGGCGCCCACGGACACCCTAGAACGTTAGTAAAGTCCCTCTCATGACTTCGCCCTCGTCCCCGAACGACCGAGAGAAGGTCGTCTCCAAACTCCCCCCGTGGCTGCGGCAGGAGCTGAAGATCCGCACCGCCCAGCTGCGTGTGGACATCCAGGACGCCGTGCACCAGGGCATCGCCCACTGGAGCGCGCTCGCCTCAGCCCCCTCCCCCGTCGACACCTCCGGAGCCGAGTCCTTCTCCACCTGGCTGCCCGCGGGCCAGTGGGAGTCCTTCCGCGCCGACTCCAAGGACCGTGGCGTCTCCCTCATCCAGGGACTCGCCCAAGCCGTCCGCCTCTGGCTGGAGATGAACCCGGCCCCCACGGTCAAGCGGCCCTCCGTCGTCCGCCGCATCGTGGTGTGCAACCAGAAGGGCGGAGTCGGCAAGACCGCCATCACCGCCGGCACCGCCGAGGCCCTCGCCGAGGATCCCGCCAGCCTCCACCCGGTCCGCGTCGCCCGCCAACTGGCCCGGCTCTCGGCCGTCGAGGACGGCGAGGTCCCGGGTGCGGAGTCCGGCGCACCCGTCGACCTGGAGGACCTGCCCGGCCTCGGCATGCGCGTCCTGCTCGTCGACTTCGACCCCCAGGGCCACCTCACCAAGCAGCTGGGCCGGCAGCCGCTGCCCATCGGCGGGGACAGCCTCACGTGCCACATGGCGGGCGAAGCCAAGGGCCCCCTCGCCGACCTGATCGTCCCCATCCCGGACGACCGCTTCGGCGACCGCCTCCACATCCTCCCCGCCTGTACGGACGCCTTCCTCCTCGACGTCCGCCTCTCCACGGTCCGCGCCCGCGAGGCCGCCCTCGAACGCGCCCTCGCCCCGGTCGAGTCCGACTACGACGTCATCCTCATCGACTGCCCCCCGAGCCTCGGCCTCAGCATGGACGCCGCCATCTACTACGGCCGACGCCGCGACGCCGAACAGCCCGGCGCCTCGGGCGCGCTGATCGTCGTACAGGCCGAGGACTCCTCCGCGGACGCCTACGACCTGCTCACCTCCCAGATCAACGATCTGCGCGACGACCTCAGCCTCGACATCGACTACCTCGGGCTCGTCGTCAACCTCTACGACGGCCGGCGCGGCTACATCGCGACCTCCTCCCTCCAGGCCTGGATGGACATAAAGGATCCGCGCGTGGTGGCCATCGTTCCCGACCTCAAGGAACAGCGCGAAGCGGTACGCGTGAAGCAGCCGCTGTTCGTCTACGCACCCAAGGGCGACCAGGCGATCGCCCTGCGCGCCCTCGCAAGGGAGATCTCATGAGCAAGGCCGACAAACTCGGAGTCTCGCCGTCCTTCGCCCGTGCCCAGCCCGTCGGCATCAGCTCCCGTCGCACCGCCATCGCCGAGGCGACCGGCGCCCCCACCTCCGGCGTGGTCCCCCCGTCCGAAGTTCCCATCGAAGCCCTCGCCCACAACCCCTTCAACCTGCGCGAGGACCTCACCGAGCTCGACGAGCTCGCGGCGTCCCTGACCGTCCGCGGCCAGCTCCAGCCGCTGGCGGTCGCCACCCGGATGGCGTTCATGGAGGCCCACCCGGGCCACACCGACGGCCTGGGCCGCGCCCCGTACGTCGTCATCGACGGCAACCGGCGCCTGGCGGCGGCCCAGCGGGCCGGCCTGCGGACCATGCACATCCACGTCAACGACTCACTCTCCACCTCGGCGGCGGACATCCTGGAGTCGGCCCTCATCGCCAACGTCCACCGCGTCGACGTGGCGCCCATGGACCAGGCCCGCGCGCTGCAGGAGCTCGTCGAGGTCCACGGCTCCCAGGCCCAGGTGGCCAAGCGGCTCGGCAAGACGCCCGCCTGGGTCTCCCAGCGCCTGACCCTCCTCAACCTCACCCCGGAACTCCAGGACAAGGTGGAGACGGGCGAGCTGAAGGTGGAACCGGCCCGCCGCATCGGCCGCCTCCCCCAGGAGGACCAGGCGCCGGCGGCGGAGGAAGCCGTTAACGCCGTTAACCCCCCGCGCCAGCGCACCCGCCCCGCGGCAGCCCAGGCCCAGGCCCCGGCCCAGGCCCAGCCCCCGGCGCCGGCGTGGGTGGACCCGGCGGCCTACCGCCCGCCGGCCACCGCCAGCCCCTGCGGGGAGGGCACCAGGTACTGGTCAGGGCCGGGAGGGGTATAGAGGACAGGGCCCCGGGCGGGCGCGGGGCCGGCAGCGGACCGGGGACGGCGGGCTGCGGCTGCGGCTGCCGCGTCGGGTGCGTCACCGGACGAGGAGCTGGGTCAGGACGAGCTCGGACTCGTGGGTCTCGACCTCGAAGAGGCCCGTCCGGTCGACCGTCAGGATCAGGGTGGCCTCCTGGCCTGCCGGAAGGGCGAGTTCCTTGTCGAAGCCGTGGACGTGCAGGGTGTCCGCGCGGTCGCTGGTGACGCGCAGGGCGACGCGTTCGCCGCGCGCCACCTCGACCCGGCCCGGGGCGGGGGTGACCTTGCCGTCCCGGACGGCGATGGTGACCGTGCGGTCGGCCCGCGCCTCCTCCGGGGACGGAGTCGGGGACGGGGTCGGGGTCGGGGACTGGGTCGGTGCCGGGGGTGCGGGCGGGGTATGGCCGTGGCCGGTCCGGCCGGCGGTGGCGGTGAGCTGGAGCGTGCCCTCCACCGGCTTGCCCGCCACCGCCCAGGCCGTGTGGTCGTCCGCGTAGAGGCGGACGGTCAGGGTGTGCGCGCCCTCGGGCACCTGCGCCGCGGGCAGGTGGAACCAAGGGCCGTACAGGCGGGCCAGTTTGCGGCCGTCCAGCTCCAGATGTGCGTGGCCCGCGCCCGGGAGGGCGCCGCCGCCGGTGCTGTCGGGGGTGAAGTGGAAGTTCTTCACCGCCAGTTGGAGGTTCCAGCCGTCCTCGGTGTCCGGCCGGGCGGTGAGCTGGACCTCCGGGGCGCCCTCGGCCGGGACCTCACGGAGCCGGTGGCCGGCGCCGTCGTCGGCGGTGAGCAGGGTGCCGGCCTCGCCGGAGGCCTGCTCATGGGTGGTGCCGGGTTTGTGGTGGGTGGTGGCCCGCCCTCCGCAGCCCGTCGCCGAGCCGCCGGCCAGGAGCAGCGCGAGGGCGAGCAGCGCGGCGGTGCGGCGGCCCGCCCGCCGGATCCGGCGCGGCGGCGCACCGCAGGCGTCGCACCGGACCCGGCTCTCGGGGCGATCGCTCACCGCTGCTCCCCCTCGGCCGCGCCGGGTGCCGCGCCGGGCTCCGCGCCGGATGCCGCGCCGGGCTCCGCGCCGGGTTCCGCGCCGGTCCGCGTCTGGGCCGCGGGGACGGGGACGCGGTCGCCGGCCGGGTCTCCGCCGGGGCCCGTGGGGGCGGCCGGGCTCCCGCCGGGGCCGGCCGCGGCGACGACCGCCCACAGGATCCACACCACCGCGACGAGGGCCCGTATCCAGGCGGGGCTGAGCGGGATCCAGGGAATCATCAGGACGGCCTTGTCGAAGGCGTCGAGGAGGGTGAGCGCACCGAGGAGCAGGGTCAGGCGGGCCAGCCACGGGCGGGTGGGGCGCAGGGCGACACCGATGCCGGTCCACCACAGGCCGAGGCAGAGCAGCGCCAGGGCGGGGACGGAACCGGCGACCAGCCCCATGGTGGAGCCCGCCACGTCCAGGGCCAGGCCCGCGAGACCGAGCAGGGTGGCCGCCGTGCCCAGCCGGGCCAAGGAGGGCCGGAGGGGCCGGAACCGGCGCCACCACAGGAGGCCGCCGACCAGGAGCAGGACCGCCGCGACGGCCAGCGCGATCTGGGTCTCCACCCGCTGGAGGCCGCGGGCCCCGTACCAGTCGCAGCCGGCCGGGAGTTTGCGCGCCTGGACGCTGTAGTCGGCGCAGACGAGGAGCTGGGCCAGTTTCACCGGTTCACCGGCCAGGCGGGCCGAGGCGCCGGAGACCGCACCGCGGCGCTCTCCGCACTGCGGGAGCGTGCCCGGGGTGGAGCCGTCCGGTCCGGGCTGCCAGCAGTTGCCCCGGCCCTGGCCGTCCCACCACACGTCCATGCCGTTGGGGCGGGAGGCGCCTGACTTGTCCTTGCCGAGGATGTTGGCGGCGTAGCGGTTGTGGTGCGAGGTGTCCGCCTGCTTGGACAGCTTCTCCTCGCCCCGGATGAAGGCGGGCACGGCCGAGAGGAAGAAGCCCGCGCGTTGGTGCCCGTACACCCAGTTGTTCTCGTAGAGGTTCCAGTTGCCGCCCGCGGTGATGATGCCGGTGCCCGGGGGCATGGAGATCTGCGGGCAGACGACGCCCTGCTCGTAGCCGCGCTCGGCCGGGGGCTTCGCGCAGGTGCCGTCGGCCACGTGGTGGTAGTAGTCGGCGTTGTTGTCGTGGATCAGGTTCCGCTCGAACTTCGCGTGGTTCTGCGGGAGTCCGGGGTGGCCGGGGAAGGCGCTGTCCATCGAGGCGCCGCCCATGTTCTGGTCGAACTCGTTGTCGTGCACCCATACGGAGTCGCCCGCGGTGCCGGAGTAGCCGACCATGTTGTGGTGGCTGCGGCAGCCGGTGATCTCGATGGAGTAGCGGGGGACGTCGTAGCCGCGGCCGTTGTTGATGTCGGACGCGCTGCCGGGGTAGATGCCGGAGTCGCCGTTGCCGTACGACTCGCAGTTCTTGTACAGCCCGTGGTCGCTGGCGAAGGTCAGGAAGCCGTACTCGTCGTTCCAGCGGGTCAGGACGTCGTCGATGACGAAGCCGTCGCCGGCCAGCACGTACAGCGAGTTGAAGGTGGTGCGCTGCGCGGTGAAGTTGCGGAAGTAGATGCCGTTGGACTTGTCGGCGCGGATCGCGTTCAGCTTCTGGTACTTGGCATCGATGACGACGTCCTGCCGGGAGGCTCCGGTGCCCTCGATCTGGAGGTTCGTCTTGCCGAGGATGGCGACGAGGTTCTGGTTGTGGCGGCAGGCCACCTGCTGCTCGTAGGTCAGGATCTGGTAGCCGAGCGAGGAGTTGGGCGCCGTGAGCGAGGCGCACTCCCCCGTCGGCTTGGGCAGCGAGGGCTCCTCCTCGTAGAGGCCGGGGAGGATCGCGATGTTCATGCCCGGGCGGTCCGCGGCGTCGACGGCCTCCTGGAGGTGGCGGAAGCCGCTCTTCTCGCAGCGGTCGTAGAGGGCGAGGTTGCGCTGCTTGAGGGCGTCGGGGAAGGCGGATATCCGGCGCTCGAAGGCGGGCCGGTCGGTCTTGCAGACGACCAGGTCCGGCTCGCCCGCGCGGTACTGGGGTACGGAGCCGGTGCCGTCGGGGAGTTCGACGGGGCGCTCCTCGTGCGCGCTCGCGAGGGGCGCGGCGACGAAGAGGGACAGGAGGGCTAGGAGGGCGGCGAGGAGCGCCGCCGGCACGGCAGGAAACCTGCGGGTCCACGACATGCGCGTGAGAGTAGAGCAATGTTCACCTTTTCGGATCCCCCTGCGCGCGAATAGGCCTCCGCCGCCCCGAGTCGTAACCCACGCCCACCGGGGATCGTGCTTGGCACGTTGTTGGGTATCTGAGGGTACGGCCGTAAGGTCATGCCTTCTGTGATGCCGGCCCCAGTGAACTTGACCTCAGGGTCAGGGTGATGGGTGACTGGTCGTTGCTTGAGAACTACACAGTGGACGCGAGCATCTGTAGGCCAAGTTTTTAAGGGCACACGGTGGATGCCTTGGCACCAGGAACCGATGAAGGACGTGAGAGGCCGCGATAGGCCCCGGGGAGCTGCCAACTGAGCTTTGATCCGGGGGTGTCCGAATGGGGAAACCCGGCAGTCGTCATGGGCTGTCACCCACTGCTGAACACATAGGCAGTGTGGAGGGAACGCGGGGAAGTGAAACATCTCAGTACCCGCAGGAAGAGAAAACAACCGTGATTCCGGGAGTAGTGGCGAGCGAAACCGGATGAGGCCAAACCGTATGCGTGTGATACCCGGCAGGGGTTGCGCATGCGGGGTTGTGGGAATTCTTTTGATCGGTCTGCCGGCCGGTCGGCGAGTCAGAAACCGTTGATGTAGTCGAAGGACATGCGAAAGGTCCGGCGTAGAGGGTAAGACCCCCGTAGACGAAACATCAGCGGCTTGCTTAAGAATCTCCCAAGTAGCACGGGGCCCGAGAAATCCCGTGTGAATCTGGCGGGACCACCCGCTAAGCCTAAATATTCCCTGGTGACCGATAGCGGATAGTACCGTGAGGGAATGGTGAAAAGTACCGCGGGAGCGGAGTGAAATAGTACCTGAAACCGTGTGCCTACAAGCCGTGGGAGCGTCGCCGTTATTCTTCGGAATAACGGTCGTGACTGCGTGCCTTTTGAAGAATGAGCCTGCGAGTTAGCGGTGTGTAGCGAGGTTAACCCGTGTGGGGAAGCCGTAGCGAAAGCGAGTCCGAATAGGGCGATTGAGTTGCACGCTCTAGACCCGAAGCGGAGTGATCTAGCCATGGGCAGGTTGAAGCGGAGGTAAGACTTCGTGGAGGACCGAACCCACCAGGGTTGAAAACCTGGGGGATGACCTGTGGTTAGGGGTGAAAGGCCAATCAAACTCCGTGATAGCTGGTTCTCCCCGAAATGCATTTAGGTGCAGCGTCACGTGTTTCTTGCCGGAGGTAGAGCACTGGATAGGCGATGGGCCCTACCGGGTTACTGACCTTAGCCAAACTCCGAATGCCGGTAAGTGAGAGCGTGGCAGTGAGACTGTGGGGGATAAGCTCCATGGTCGAGAGGGAAACAGCCCAGAGCATCGACTAAGGCCCCTAAGCGTACGCTAAGTGGGAAAGGATGTGGAGTCGCACAGACAACCAGGAGGTTGGCTTAGAAGCAGCCACCCTTGAAAGAGTGCGTAATAGCTCACTGGTCAAGTGATTCCGCGCCGACAATGTAGCGGGGCTCAAGCGTACCGCCGAAGTCGTGTCATTGCAGCAATAGGGCCAACGCCCGCTGTGATGGGTAGGGGAGCGTCGTGTGCCGGGTGAAGCAGCAGCGGAAGCTAGTTGTGGACGGTTCACGAGTGAGAATGCAGGCATGAGTAGCGATACACACGTGAGAAACGTGTGCGCCGATTGACTAAGGGTTCCTGGGTCAAGCTGATCTGCCCAGGGTAAGTCGGGACCTAAGGCGAGGCCGACAGGCGTAGTCGATGGACAACCGGTTGATATTCCGGTACCCGCTTTGAAACGCCCAATATCGAATCAGGCGATGCTAAGTCCGTGAAGCCGTTCCGGACCCTTCGGGGAAAGGAAAGTGGTGGAGCCGGCGAACCAGACTTGTAGTAGGTAAGCGATGGGGTGACGCAGGAAGGTAGTCCAGCCCGGGCGGTGGTAGTCCCGGGGTAAGGGTGTAGGCCGAGGGGTAGGCAAATCCGTCCCTCATTAAGGCTGAGACCTGATGCCGAGCCGATTGTGGTGAAGTGGATGATCCTATGCTGTCGAGAAAAGCCTCTAGCGAGTTTCATGGCGGCCCGTACCCTAAACCGACTCAGGTGGTCAGGTAGAGAATACCGAGGCGTTCGGGTGAACTATGGTTAAGGAACTCGGCAAAATGCCCCCGTAACTTCGGGAGAAGGGGGGCCATCACTGGTGATCGGATTTACTCCGTGAGCTGGGGGTGGCCGCAGAGACCAGCGAGAAGCGACTGTTTACTAAAAACACAGGTCCGTGCGAAGCCGTAAGGCGATGTATACGGACTGACGCCTGCCCGGTGCTGGAACGTTAAGGGGACCGGTTAGTCACATTTCGGTGTGGCGAAGCTGAGAACTTAAGCGCCAGTAAACGGCGGTGGTAACTATAACCATCCTAAGGTAGCGAAATTCCTTGTCGGGTAAGTTCCGACCTGCACGAATGGCGTAACGACTTCTCGACTGTCTCAACCATAGGCCCGGTGAAATTGCACTACGAGTAAAGATGCTCGTTTCGCGCAGCAGGACGGAAAGACCCCGGGACCTTTACTATAGTTTGATATTGGTGTTCGGTTCGGCTTGTGTAGGATAGGTGGGAGACTTTGAAGCGGCCACGCCAGTGGTTGTGGAGTCGTCGTTGAAATACCACTCTGGTCGTGCTGGATGTCTAACCTCGGTCCGTGATCCGGATCAGGGACAGTGTCTGATGGGTAGTTTAACTGGGGCGGTTGCCTCCCAAAAAGTAACGGAGGCGCCCAAAGGTTCCCTCAGCCTGGTTGGCAATCAGGTGTTGAGTGTAAGTGCACAAGGGAGCTTGACTGTGAGACCGACGGGTCGAGCAGGGACGAAAGTCGGGACTAGTGATCCGGCGGTGGCTTGTGGAAGCGCCGTCGCTCAACGGATAAAAGGTACCCCGGGGATAACAGGCTGATCTTCCCCAAGAGTCCATATCGACGGGATGGTTTGGCACCTCGATGTCGGCTCGTCGCATCCTGGGGCTGGAGTCGGTCCCAAGGGTTGGGCTGTTCGCCCATTAAAGCGGTACGCGAGCTGGGTTTAGAACGTCGTGAGACAGTTCGGTCCCTATCCGCTGTGCGCGTAGGAATATTGAGAAGGGCTGTCCCTAGTACGAGAGGACCGGGACGGACGAACCTCTGGTGTGCCAGTTGTCCTGCCAAGGGCATGGCTGGTTGGCTACGTTCGGGAGGGATAACCGCTGAAAGCATCTAAGCGGGAAGCCTGCTTCAAGATGAGTATTCCCACCTCCTTGAGAGGGTAAGGCTCCCAGTAGACGACTGGGTTGATAGGCCAGATGTGGAAGCCCGGTAACGGGTGGAGCTGACTGGTACTAATAGGCCGAGGGCTTGTCCTCAGTTGCTCGCGTCCACTGTGTTAGTTCTGAAGGCCTTGTCCATCGAGACGTCGCGGCCCACGCTGACCGCGGCGGCCGGGGCGAGCTTGAAGATCTTGTCCTTGGAGGCCTCCGGCACGTACCAGTACGTGCCGTCCCAGGTGTTGGTGACCAGCCGGTCGGGCTGGAGCGCGGCGTACTTCTCGACGTTGAACTCGTCGTAGACGTTGCCGAGGATCTCGACCTTGGCGATGTCCATCGAACCGGCCTGGACGTCGGGCTTGCCGTCGGCGGCCGTCGTCGGACCGCAGACGCCCTTGCCCTTGACGCCGTAGGCGTACAGCGCGGCGGCGGGGCCGTCGCGGTGCGGCACGGAGTATTGCGGAAGCGTGACCACCGCCACAAGTGCAAGAGCCTTTTCGGACGGCTCGGACCCGGCCCGTGGCCCCATCCAGTTGGTTACACGTGATCCACCTGGCCTTCGTCCGTGGGTCACGATCTGTACGGAGACCCGCGTCAACCCTTGGCTAGAGCCGGGATCGAGTGCTACACAGTGTCCAAGCACTGCAAGTGACACGTGTAACAACATCGCGTAAACCGCACCGCACCGCACCCGCATTGCCTCCGCACCGCAACACCACCGCACCGCACCGGCACTGCACCCGCACCGCATCGCAGCGCATCCGCATTGCGCCACCACCGCACCGCACCCGCACTGCACCCGCACCCGCACCGCACCCGCTTCCGACCGCAGGCACCGCACGCACCGCGCCCAGCACCCGCACCGCGTCAGCCGCACCGCGCTCGGCACGGCCCTCCCCGGCGACGCCCCCGTGCGCGACAGCACCCCCGGCGTCTCCGTCCTCCCCGCGCACCGCATTCCGGCGGTCCCCCCACGCCACCTCCCCGCCCCGTCCCCCGAGGAGTCGTCATGGCCACGAACGAGATCATCGACCCGCCCGTTCCGGCGGATCCCGAACCTTCCCGCGGACGCGGGCTCCTGCTCCTCCTGCTGGTCGCGAACTCCGCGATGATGGCCGTCTACATGGGTGTCGGCTCCGTCCTGCTGCCCACCCAGATCGAGGCCATCGCCGGCGATGACAAGGTCGCCGTCCTGGGCCTGATCGGCGGCATCAGCGCGATCTTCGCGACCGCCTTCAACCCGATCGCCGGCGCCCTCTCCGACCGCAGCGGCCGGCGCAACCCCTGGGTGCTGGGGGGCGCCCTCGCCTCGCTCGCCGGCCTCGCCCTCGTCGGCAGCGTCAGCACCGCGCTGCTCGTCGGGATCGGCTGGTGCCTGGTCCAGGCGACCATGAACGTCTACCAGGCCGCCGTCACCGCGATCGTGCCCGACCGCGTCCCCGCCGCCCGGCGCGGCACCGCGTCCGCACTGGTCGGACTGGGCCTGCCCATCGGCGGCACGGTCGGCGTGCTGATCGCCTCCCAGACCGCGGACCACCTGCGCACCGGCTACCTCATCTTCGGCGGGGTCATCGCCGGGGCCGCGCTGCTGCTCACCACCTTCTGCCGGGACGTACCGCGCCCCGAGGTCGCCGCGGACGCGCCCGCCGCCCCCAAGGGGGCCCAGCTCAAGGCCTTCCTCTCGGCGCTCGCCAACCACGACTTCCGGTGGGCCTTCATCGGGCGGGCCCTGATGGTCCTCGGCTACTTCTCGGTCGTCGGCTACCAGCTCTACATCCTGGGCGACCACATCAGCCTCCCCGACGGGCTGACCCCGCCCGCCGCGATGGCCGTGCTCACCCCCGTCTCGATGGTCGCGATGGCCGTCTCCACGGTGGTCGGCGGACTGCTGTCCGACCGCTGGAACCGCCGCAAGGTGTTCGTCGGCGTCTCCGCGGCCCTCGCCGGGCTGGTCATGGTGGTCCCCGTCATCAGCCCGACGTGGACGGGCATGATCGTCTTCAGCGCGCTCAACGGCCTCGCCTTCGGATGCTTCATGGCCGTCGACACCGCGCTCGTCACCCTGGTGCTGCCCCGGGCCGAGGACGCCGCCCGCGACATGGGCGTCCTGAACATCGCGAACGCCGGGCCGCAGATCATCGCCCCGTTCGTGGCCTCCGCGGTCGTCACGACCCTGGGCGGATACACCCCGCTGTTCCTGGTCGGCGGCGCCCTCTCGCTGATCGGCGCGCTGGCGATCCTCCCGATCCGCAGCGTGCGCTGATCCGCTGGCGCCCCAAAGTCTCCGGGCCGTCTTTCCTGCCCCTGGGCGGCGGCCCGGTCCGCGCTCCGGCGGGCTCGCGCCGAGGGTCGCGCGCCCGCCGGTCCCCACCCCTTCCCGGCCCTCACTCCTTTCCGACTCCATCCCCTCTCCCAAGGAGCGTTCCGTGCAACGCAAGCGAGTTCTGCCGTTGGCCGCCCTGCTGCTGTGCGCCCCCGCCCTCGCCGGTACGGTGCCCGCCGCCGCGGCCGTGCCGCAGGCCGGCCCGGTGCCCGCCCCCGTACCCGCGCGCCAGCTGCGGATCCTGCTCACCAACGACGACGGCTACAACGCGCCCGGCATCCGCCTGGCCTTCGAGCGGCTCACCGCCGCCGGGCACGACGTCACCATCGTCGCCCCGCTCACCAACCAGAGCGGCGCGGGCACGAAGACCTCGAACGCCCCGTCCATCGCCGTGCGCCACCCCGAGCCGAAGGTGTGGGCCGTCGACGGATCCCCCGGCGACTCGGTGGGCTTCGGACTCTCCGAGGTGTTCGAGGGGAACGCGCCCGATCTCGTCGTGTCGGGCACCAACTTCGGCCCGAACGTCGCCGCCCTCGCCTCCCACTCCGGCACGGTCGGCGGCGCCGTCGCCGCACTGGACGCCGGGATCCCCGCCATCGCGCTGAGCACCGGCGGTGTCGCGGCTCCCGATCCCGTGACCACCGTCAACGCGATGGGGCCGACGCTCGACTTCGCCGTCAAGCTGATCGACCGGCTGCGCTCGCGGGCCCGCTCCGGCCCCCTGCTGCCCATGGGTGTCGGCCTCAACGTCAACCACCCCGTCATCGGCGCCGACGGCAAGGGCACCCCGGCCGGGGTGGCGACCACCTTCCAGGACGCGCAGGCGCTGCTGAAGGCCGACTTCACCGATGCCGGCGACGGCACCTGGAAGGTCGGCGTGAAGGTGGACCTGCGGACCCCGGCCCGGGGCAGCGACGTGGAAGCCGTGAGCGCCGGGAAGATCGCGGTCAGCCCGATGAACGCCGACTGGAACACCGGACCGGTCGACTTCGCCGTCACCGCCGCCCTGCTCGCGGGCCTGCGCCCGTAGGCCGTCGGGCCGTCCCTCACGCGACGCCCCTCCGGGGGCGGGGCGCGCCGCCACGGCGCGCTCCGCCTCCTCCCGCTCCGCCTCCTCCCGCTCCGCCTCCTCCCGCTCCGCCCCGTCCCGTTCTGCTCCGCCCCCTCCCGCTCCGCCTTACCTGCGCAGTCGGCGCTCGATGTGGTCATTGCCGGACTCAAGCGGCTGGAGTACCGCGGCTACGACTCGGCGGGTGTCGCCGTGCTCGCAGACGGGGAGCTCGCCTCGGTCAAGAAGGCCGGCAAGCTGGGCAATCTGGAGACGGAGCTGGTCGGGGACCCGATGCCCGCCCGTTTCACCTGCCTCGGACCGACCCTGTGGAACACGCGGGGCGCGGGGCGCCGGGACGGGGCGGGCGTGCCAGACGTAGCCATTGCGATCCTTGGCCGCCCGGGAGCGCTACGCCACATGCTCTGGTGTGGGCGTCCACGCTCGCCGTTCGCCCGGTGGCGGAGCCCGGGGTGCAGCATGTCGTCGGTGACCACGGGCTGCCGTGGTCGCTCTTGCCGGCCGCGGAGTTCCTGCGGATCGCAGGACGGTCTAGGTGTACCGACCCGTGGTGTCGTTCACCCGGTCGGCACACGGCCGCCCAGGAGCAGCGTGTGGATGTGCGGCCGCCCGGCCTGCGCGCCCGCGGTGGACAGGGAGGCGGTCACCACCGTCATCGGGCGGTCGCAGGGCAGTGCCTCCGCGATCAGCTGGGGAGTGAAGCCCCCGTCGATGAACACGGTCTCCGCCTCACCCAGGAGCCCCGCCGCGGCCGCCGCGATCCGGGTCTTCTGCGGCAGATGGCGCGTGGAGCGCTGGGCCAGCGTCGTCTCGCACCCGGCGCTCTCCACAGGATGGGCCCCGCCATGGGTGCGGCGTATCAGGCCGTGCTCCTCGAGCGCCCGTAAGTCACGCCTTACGGTTTCCAATGAGACGTTCAACTCCACGGAGAGCGAGGGGACTTCGACGGAGCCGCTGCCGCGGGTCATCGCGAGGATCACGCGGCGGCGTTCATCGGTGTCCACGGGGCAGCCTCCTCGTCAGCGGCGGACGGGCGGGTCCCGGTTGCGTCCGGTCGGGATTCTCCCGGGTGTCCACCTGCATGAACAGCCCAGCATCAGACAGGTTCATGATGGGAGGCCCGTCGCTTGCTGTGAACAAGAGACCTGGTCAGGGCTGCCGGATCGCGGAGACCTCGAACTCCAGCACCACTTTGTCGCCCACCAGGACGCCGCCGCCCTCCAGCGCGGCGTTCCAGGTGATGCCGTACTCCTTGCGGCTGATGGGCGCCGAGCCTTCGAACCCGACGCGCAGGTTCCCGTACGGGTCCGTGGCGCTGCCCTGGAACTCGAAGTCAATGCTGAGCGGCCGGGTGGCGTCCTTGATGGTGAGGTCGCCGGTCAGCCGGAAGTTGCTGCCGTCGAGCTGCTGCACGCCGGTGGAGGCGAAGGTGATGTCGGGGTAGTTCGGTGCGTCGAGGAAGTCGTTGGTGCGCAGGTGGCCGTCGCGCTGCTCGTTGCGGGTGTCGATGCTCGCGGCCTTGATGGTGACGGACACGGTGGACTTGGCGGGGTCCTCGCCGTCGAAGTACCCGGTGCCTTCGAACTCGTTGAACGCGCCGCGGACCTTGGTGACCATGGCGTGCCGGGCCACGAACCCGATCTGGGTGTGCGCCGGGTCGATGGTGTAGTTCCCGGTCAGGGAGGTGAGGGGGGTGGTGGTCATGGACCTGCTCCGCGGGGGCTCGGGGACGGGAAGGGGAGGTGCTCGTCCACGCTAGCCAGGCCCGCCGTGGCGGGTGTTCGGCCGCGCCCGTACGTCACCCGATCGGCTAAGCGGACCCGCGGATCCGTGACATTGCCCAGCGGGCCGGGGTCAGCCTCTCGGCCCTGTACTCCTACTACAAGGGCAAGCAGGAGCTGCTCGTCGCCATCCTCGACGAGGGGCTGGACGCCTACTTCGATGCGTGTGGCGCAGCCTTGGCGGAGGTCGGGGATGACCCGGCGGAACGTCTGGAGGCTCTCGTCTCCGCGACCGTGCGGTTCCGTACGAACCACCCCGTCCAGAGCACCATCGTCCTGAACGAGGGGCGCAGCCTGGAGCCCGAGCACATCGAGCGCTCCGCACCGCCACCCCCGCACGAGGCGAAGGCAGTGGACTCGGCCTCACCATCGCCGCGGGGCACGCCCGGCTCAGCTTCACCAACCCGCTCGAGAGGGGCGCCCAGGCCACTCTCACCCTCCCGCTGGACTCGGGTACCACGGGCTGAGCCTCTCACGACCACTCGCGGAGGCATGAGCAGCCCCACGTCCTGGACGAACGGGCCGACCCGGTACGCCGGCGAGCGGAGTCCGCGTGGAGTGCCGGCCTCCTACCACGTACGGGGCCATGGGTCAGGCGCGGGCCCCGTCCAGGACCAGGGCGACCAGACGCGGGGCCAAGGTCTCCTCCACCGGTTCGCCGGTGAGGAGTACCCGTGCGAGCAAGGGGCCGGTGATGGCCTCCACCAGCAGGTGCGGGTCGGTGCCGGGAGCCAGTTCTTGCAGGCGGGCGAGGTCCGCGACGGCGTCCTCCTGACCCGCGGGGTCGACTACGACGGCGGTTGGGCCGAGTACGCACTGGCCGCCGTGGAGACCCTCTTCGTGCTGCCCGACTCGATACCGTTCGAGCAGGGCGCGATCATCCCGGACGCGGTCTCCACCCCCTGGGGAGCCGTCACTACCACCGCGGACGTCCGCCCCGCCCAGGCCATAGGCGTCTGGGGCATCGGTGGGCGCGGAGTCCACGCCGTCCAGCTGCTGCGCGCCGTGGGCGCCTACCCGGTCATCGCCGTCGACCCCGTCCCGGCCGCCCGCCGGCGAGCCCTGGACTTCGGCGCGGACCTGGCGCTGGACCCGGCCGACCCCCGGCTGCGCGAGCGGGTCCTGGCCGCCACTGGGGGCCGGGCCCTGGAGGTCGGGTTCGACTTCGCTGGCGTCGCCGCCGTCCGCGAACAAGCCCTGAGCGTCCTCGCACCCAGGGGACGGCTGGTCCTGGTCGGACTGACCGACAAACCCCTGACCGTCACCAACGGCACGCTGTTCAGCTATCACCAGCACCAGATCCTCGGCCACTACGGCTCCGAGGAGAACGCCGTCCCGCAGCTGATCGGCCTGGCCGAAGGCGGCCGACTGGACTTCTCGCGCTCGATCACCGACGTGCTGCCCCTCGCCGACGCCGCGAAGGCCGTCGCGCGCCTCTACACCAAGGGCGGCGACCCGATCCGGCTGATCCTGCGCCCCTGAGCCCGTATCCCGCTGGCGACTACTACAGATACCTGTCAGAGGACTTACTGACCGGCAGGGTGGGTCACCCCTGGGAGGGGTCACTGTGCCTGTTCGGGCAGGGTCTTCTTGATGTCGGATCAGCGAAGATCGATGACATCCTGGGCTCTGCGGGCCGCAGGTCTGGCCAGCATTCTCGTCACGTAGCGCGCGTGGGTGGGGTCAGGAGCGCGCGAGAATCCGGGTCCGAAGAAGGGTGACCGCTCCCACCGCCCCCACCGCTCCCGTCGCGGGGGCCGCCCGGGCGCACCACGAGCTTCTCGTACTGCCACGTCGTGTACGAGAGCCCGTGCCCGAAGGGGAACAGCGGCGCCACCCGCTGCGCGTCGTACCAGCGGTGGCCGACGTGGACGCCCTCGGCGTACTCCTGGCGCCCGCCCACGCCCGGGTAGCGCACCGGGTCCGCGCCGACCGGGGTCGCGCGCTCGTCGGCCGGGAAGGTCTGGGTGAGGCGGCCGCCCGGGTCCACGTCGCCGAAGAGCAGGTCGGCGGTGGCGTCCGCGCCCTCCTGGCCCGGGTAGTACATCTGCAGGACCGCTCCGGTGCGGCGCAGCCACGGCATCGTCGTGCTGGAGGAGGTGTTGAGCACCACCGTGGTGCGCGGGTTGGCGGCGGCGACCGCCTCGATCAGCGCGGCCTGGCCGCCCGGGAGACCCAGCGAGGTGCGGTCGCTGCCCTCGGTGGCGTCCTCGTAGGCGAACAGGACCACGCTGCGGGCCTCCTTGGCGGCTTTCACCGCCTCGGCGAGGTCGGCGGCCCGGGTCGCCCTCGTGGTGTGCCGCAGCCGCAGCCGCTGCCCCCTCGGGCCGCCCTCGGCGGTGACGGCGAGCCGGTGCTCGCCCGCCTTGAGCGCGAGCGTGCGCCGGCGCACCGTGAGCCCGTCGGGCGCGGACCCGAGCAGCCCGCCCGCGAAGTGCTCGGCCACGCCCTGCCGCACGGGGAACAGCTCCTCCCCGTCGAGCCGGACGGCCGGCCGCTTCCCGGTGTAGTGGACGAGCAGGGTCCACTCGTCGTCGGCCGCGAGCCGGAAGGTTCCCTCGTGGGTCCAGGTGCGCCCGGCGTCCACCGCCCGGTCGTCGAGGGCGGCGGCGGGGCTCAGCAGGTTCCCGGGGAGCGGGCGCCCGTACAGGTCCTCGCCGAGCGCGTAGGAGACGGTGGAGACGGCCCCGGCCCGCCGCCGGATCGCGGCGAGGGGGGTGGCGGCCGCGTCCGGGACCACGTGGGCGCTGCCGCCGCCACTGACGAAGGGGGTCCGCCCGGTGGGGCCGATGACGGCGACCGAGCGGGCCGCGGCTCCCGTCAACGGCAGCGTGGCGCGCTCGTTGCGCAGCAGGACCGCGCCGGCGACGGCGACCCGGCGGGCGGTCGCGGCCCCGGCGGCGGGGTCCCGGGCGGGCCGGGCGGCGGGCCGCTCCGCGAGCAGTCCGAAGCGGTCCATCGTGACCAGGATCCGGCGGACCGCGAGGTCCACGGCGCTCTCGTGGACGGAGCCGCCGCGCACCGCCTCGCGCAGCGGGGCGCCGTAGTGGGTGCCTCCGGGCATCTCCATGTCGAGTCCGGCGCCGATCGAGGCGACGGTGCTGTGGGCGGCGTCCCAGTCGGACATCACCCAGCCGTCGAACCCCCAGCGGCCGCGCAGCAGCTCGTCCAGCAGCGGCTTGTTCTCGCAGGCGTAGACGCCGTTGACCTTGTTGTAGGCGCCCATCACGGCGCCCGCGCCGGCGGCCACCGCGGCCTCGAAGCCCCGTAGCTCCGTCTCGTGGAGGGTCTGTTCGGCGGCGATCACGTCGACGGTGTCGCGGCCCTTCTCCTGGTTGTTGAGCGCGAAGTGCTTGACGGTGGCGATGAGGCCCTCGTCCTGGATGCCGCGGACCACCTCGGCGACCAGGTCCGCCGTCAGTTTCGGGTCCTCGGAGAAGGTCTCGAAGTTCCGCCCGGCGTACGGGGTGCGGATGAGGTTGACCATCGGCGAGAGCAGGACGTCCTGGCCGAGCGCGCGGCCCTCGCGGCCGATGACCCGGCCGTACTCGCGGGCCAGCGCCGGGTCGAAGGCGGAGGCGAGCAGGACGGGCGCGGGGAGCGCGGTGGCGGGCTTGGCGACGCGGACCCCGGCGGGCCCGTCGGCGAGGCGGAGCGCGGGGATGCCCAGGCGCGGGATGCCGGGCACGTAGCCGGCCTGGCCGAGCGGGGCCGGGTCCGGCGCCCCGTGCAGCAGGACGGTCTTCTCCTCCAGGGTGAGCCGTTCCAGCAGGGCGTCGACGCGCGCGCCGACGTCGGCCCGGGTCGCCGCGGCGGGGGCGGGGGCGGGCGCCTTGCGGGGCTGCGTGCCGGGCGGCGGCGCGGGTACGCAGGCGGCCGCGCAGCCGGCGCCCACCGCTCCGAGGAGGCCCAGGGCCCGGCGTCTGGACACGGCCTCGCTCATGGGCGCTCCCTGCGGCGCGGGCATCGGCTCCGGGCGGCGGGAGCGGCCCGCGCCGGACCGCTCCCGCCGCCCACTGTGCGCCGTGCGCCGCGCGGGCCCGCCTCCGGCGCGCCACCGCGGCCCCGAGGTTCAGCCCTGCGGCGGCTGCTGCACGATGTCGCCGTCCCGCCGGGGCTCGTCCTGGAGCCGGACCCGGGCCTCGGTGCGGTGGCCGCGCTCGATGTAGTCCCGTACGACGGCCTCGACCGCGTCCTGGGGCGAGCCCACTCCGGCGAGGACCATCACCTCCACCACGAGCTCGTCACGCGTTGGGGCGCAGCGTCCAGACCACGGTCATCTCGCCCGTCACCGCCTCGTCCTCGCGCTGGATGGCTATGGTGACGGGGAACTCGGGGCGGCCGCCCGCGTCGAGTTCGGCGACGATCTCGGCGGCCGGGCGGCCGAGGGTGGCGGTGGCCGTCACGACGCCCTTGGCGAGCTTCTTGTAGCCGATCTCGGCCTTCACCGCGAGCGGCACGGCCCGCGAGAGCTGGTCGCCGAAGGCGGCCAGGACGATCGCGCCGCTCGCGGACTCCGCGAGGGTGAACATGGCGCCGGCGTGCGGGCCGCCGAGGTGGTTGTGGAAGTCGGGCTGGTCCGGCAGCCGGACGACCGCGCGCTCGGGGGTGGTCTCCAGGAACTGGAGGTTCAGGGTCTTGGCCATCGGCACGGTCGCGGCGAGCAGTTCGCCCACGTTCATCTGTTCAGCGCTCATGGAACGCGATGTTACCCGCCAGTAAGCGGCATTGGCCATACCTGTACGGGGGCGGCCGTGGCTCCCGGCCGCCCCTCCCACTATCGTTACCGGCCATGTGGCCAGGACAGCAGCAGCCGCCCGGGGGAGAACAGAACCCCCAGGACGCGCATCAGAACCCGTACCAGCAGCAGCCGGGAACGCCGAACCCGTACCAGCAGCAGCCGACGGCGTACGGCGAGCAGCAGCCCGGGCCCGGCTACGGGTACCCGCAGCAGCAGCCCGCCCCCCAGCAATGGGGCCAACAGCCCCCGACCGTTCCCGTACCGCAGTGGGGGGGCACGCCGCCGCCCGGCGCACCGCAGCCGCCCCGCGGCGGGAGCCCGTTCTCGACCAAGACCGTGGCCATCATCGCGGCCTCGGCCGTCGTGGTGACGGCGGCCGCCACCGGGACGTTCGTCCTGACACGGGACGACAAGACCGCCGACCAGGCGGACGACAAGACGGGATACGTAATCATGCCTAGTCTAGTGGGCTCGGAGAGGTATATAAGAGACAGCGGGGGCACCGGGGGCCGGCAGTGCGGCCGCCGGTACGGCTGCCAGGCACCCCGCGACGGCCAGGGCCAGGGCCGTCGGCCGCCGTCTGAGGCGTGATCGCGTGCGTGATCTCAAGGTCTGCTCCTCGAAGCGGGGCCAACGTCCCTGCGGCTTCGGCGGGTTGAAAACTTTCCGCAAGGTTTTGCGGGGAGGTTACTGGCGGTGTCACCAGCGCGTGAAGCCCTCGTGAACGAGGAATTTCACCACCTCCCGCACTCCGAGAGCCCGTGGGACCGCCCTTCTCGGAAGAACGGGAGCAATCCCTTGCAGAAAATTTCTCAGCGCCGCCGGACACCCGCCCCCCTTCGGAAACGCCGAAGCCCGGCCCGGCACACTGCCGGACCGGGCTTCCCCGAGGTCACTGCACTAGCGGTTGCCGCGCAGGGTTTCGATCTCGCGGCGCTCCCGCTTCGTCGGGCGGCCCGCGCCGCGGTCGCGGATGCCGACCACGGCCGCCTCCACCGGGGTCGGCGGCGGCGGGCTGTTGTCGATCAGACATTCGGCGGCGACCGGCGGGCCGACCCGCTTGGCCACCGGGCGGCGGACCACCACGATGCGCTCCCGGCCGGCGTGGAACAGCCGCACCTCGTCCCCGGCGCGCACCGACTGCGCGGGCTTCGCGCGCTCCCCGTTGACCCGGACGTGCCCGGCACGGCAGGCCGCGGCCGCGATCGCCCGCGTCTTGGTGAGCCGGACCGACCAGATCCACACGTCGACCCGCGCCGACCCCGCAGTTCCCTCTTCAGTCATGCCACGACTCTAGCCACCCGGACCCGCGTCACCGGAATCGATTTTGGCGGTTACGACAAGAGGCGTGGCATCTGCCATGTACATCATCCCAAGAGAATTGCAAATGCAGGCCATGTGCCCCTACCTTGTCGCACATGCAGTCCTACACCATCGGTCAGGCGGCCCGCCTTCTGGGCGTCAGCCCGGACACCGCACGCCGCTGGGCCGACGCCGGCCGAGTCTCGACCCACCGCGACGACAGCGGCCGCCGCCTGATCGACGGCCGGGCGCTGGCCGCCTTCTCCATCGAGGTCGGCCAGGGAGCCCACACCGAGGACGGGGAGACCCACACCTCGGCGCGCAACGCCTTCCCCGGCATCGTCACCGCCGTCAAGCTCGGCGACGTCGCCGCGCAGGTCGAGATCCAGGCGGGTCCCCACCGGCTGGTCTCCCTGCTCACCCGCGAAGCCGTCGACGAGCTCGGGCTGGAGGTCGGCATGCAGGCCACCGCCCGCGTGAAGTCCACCAGCGTGCACATCGACCGCACCTGAGCCCCGTACCCCGGGTACCCGCTTCCGCTCAGCACCACGCGCCCGCACCACGCGCCCGCACCACGTACCCGCTCCGCCCGTCCCCGGCGCGGGCCACCACCGCGCGGACCCGGCACCGGCCCGGCCGCCGACCCGACCGAGGAGCACCAGCATGTCCCCGATCCTGCCCCTGAACCGCCGCACCGCGACCCTCGCCCTGACCGCCGCCCTGCTCGTACCGGCGCTCGCCGCCTGCGGCAGCGGTGACGACAAGAAGGACGACGCCGCCGCCACCCCGAGCACCTCCGCATCCGCCGAGCCCAAGGCCGCCCAGCTGACGGTGCTCGCCGCCTCCTCCCTCACCGACGTCTTCAAGACCGCCGGCGCGGCCTACGAGAAGGCCCACCCGGGTACGAAGGTCACGTTCTCCTTCGCCGGTTCGCAGGAGCTCGCCGCCCAGGTCAAGCAGGGCGCACCGGCCGACGCGCTGGTCACCGCGGACACCAAGACCATGGACGGTCTCAAGACCGAGGTGAACGACCCGGCCGTCATCGCCAAGAACCGCCTGGTCATCGCGACCGGCAAGGGCAACCCGTTCAAGGTCGCCGGCCTCAAGGACCTCGCCGACACCAAGATCAAGGTCGTGCTGGCCGCGCCCGAGGTCCCCGTCGGCCGCTACAGCAAGCAGATCCTCGAAGCGCAGAAGATCGAGGTCAAGCCGGTCTCGCAGGAGCCCAACGTCCGCGCCGTGCTGAGCAAGGTCGAGCTGGGCGAGGCCGATGCCGGCCTGGTCTACAAGACCGACACCCTCAAGTCCGGTGACAAGGTCGCCGTCGTGGACATCCCGGACGCCGAGAACGCCGTGGCCTCCTACCCGGCCGCCTCGCTCAAGGGCTCCAAGAACGCCGAGGCCGCGGCCGCGTTCGTCGCGTGGCTGAGCACCCCGGAGGCCCAGAAGATCCTCCAGGACGCGGGCTTCCAGAAGGCGTAGCCGGCCACCGGACGCGGTGACGTGGCGGGGCTGCCCGGTCCGGGGGGACGGACAGCCCCGCGCCGCGTGTCCGGACCCGCCGCCCACCGCACTACGCTTCACCCGCCGTCACCGTTCCACCAGCCGGGAACCCACATGAGCCGAGTCCGTACCCGCCGCGCCCGGCCCCCCGTGGCCCTCGCGATCCCCGCGGTGCTCGCGGTGGCGTTCCTCCTGATGCCCCTGCTCGGCATCCTCGCCCGCACCCAGTGGAGCGAACTCGGCGCGCACCTCACCAGTCCCGGTGTGGTCGAGGCGCTCAAGCTGTCGCTGCTGGTGTCCCTGTGGGCGCTCGGCATCTCGCTCGTCCTCGGGGTTCCGCTCGCCTGGCTCCTGGCCCGCGTCGAGTTCCGGGGCAAGGCGCTGGTCCGCTCGCTCGTGCTGCTGCCGATGGTCCTGCCGCCCACCGTCGGCGGTGTGGCGCTGCTGCTCGCCTTCGGCCGGCGCGGACTGCTCGGCCCCTGGCTGGAGGGCACCTTCGGCATCACGCTGCCCTTCCACACTTCCGGTGCGGTCCTCGCGGCCACCTTCGTCGCGATGCCGTTCCTCGTCATCAGCCTGGAGGGCGCGCTCGGCGGCCTCAAGCCGAGCTACGAGGAGACGGCGGCCTCGCTGGGCTCCACGCCGGTCCGCGTGTTCTTCACGGTGACGCTGCCGATGGTCGGCCCGGGGCTGGTCGCGGGCGCCGCGCTGACCTGGGCCCGGGCGCTCGGCGAGTTCGGCGCCACCATCACCTTCGCCGGGAACCTGCCCGGCACCACCCAGACCCTGCCGCTCCAGGTGTACCTGCTGCTCCAGGACCGGCCCGAGGCCGCGACCTCCGTGTCCCTGCTGCTGCTCGCGATCGCCATGGCCGTGCTCGTCGCCCTGCGCGGCAGGTGGACGGGGACCCCCGTCGCCCACCGCGACGCCGATGCCGCGCCGGTGGTCGCCGACGACGCTCCCGGCCCGGACCCGTCGGCCAACCCGGGTCCGGGGCGGCCGGCGGGTCCGGCGGGTCCGGGGCGGCCGGCGGGTCCGGCGGGTCCGGGGGCGGCGGGGGGGCGGGGCGCGGGGGCATCGCGGGCGCCGGGCCGCCATCCCCCCGCCTCTTCCAAGGCTACATCGTCGGCAGCGTGAGATGGGTAGAAGGGACCGCTCCGGGCACCGCCCGACAGCCCCCTTCCACCCATCAGCCCGAGGTGAATCGTCGTGACCACTCCCCCGAGTGCCTTCCCCGACGTCGAGGCCCTGGTCGTCGACGTCCTCCAAGCTGATCCCGCGCTGTCCACGGCCGTCGTCGCCGTCAGCCCGCCCGCCGGTTTCGACGGCACCCAGCGGGCCGTCATGGTCAACCGGCGCGGCGGCGCCTGGACCGGCGACCTGCACGTGGACATCCCGCTGATCGAGTTCGAGGTGTACGGCCCCACCAAGGCCGCCGCGCACACGCTGGCCAACTCCGCCCGGCGGGCCCTGCTCGCCGCGCTCGGCAAGACGTACGGCCCGAACACCTTCACCGACGTCATCGAGCAGGACGGGCCGCGCTGGCTCCCGGACTACGTGTACCGGGGCGCCAACCGCTACGTCTGCGTGATCCAGGTGTCCCTCAGCGTCTTCTGACGCACCCTCCGCCGGCCGCGCCCCCCGCGCGCCGGCCCCACAGACCAAGGCCCTGCCGTCCGGCGGGGCCTTTGCCGTACCCGGCCCCGGACGCACCGGAGTTCGGATCGGCGGACCCCTATATAAGGAGAAGCATCACCATGGCAGGAAACTCTTCCGAGATCCGCGTAGCCGGCAACGGTCGCCTCTTCGTCGCCGCGGCCGGCACGGCGCTGCCGACCGCCTTCACCGGCAAGCCGGACGTCGACTGGGGCGCCAGCTGGAAGGACGTTGGCTTCACCACGGCGGACGGCGTCACCTTCTCCAAGAAGGACAAGCTCGAGCCGGTCGACTCGTGGCAGGCGGTCAGCCCGGTCCACTTCACCTACTCCGACCGGGACCTGAGCATCAAGTTCTCGATGCTCCAGTTCAACGAGCTGACGCTGCCGTTCTTCATGGGCGGCGGCGCGGTCGTCGACGAGGCCACGCCGGCCAACGGCATCTACCGCTACGACATCGCGGACTCGCCGAAGTCGGACGCCCGCGCCCTCGGCCTGGAGTTCACCGACACCAAGGCGAGCGACGGCGCGGTCGTGACCTACCGCTTCTACATCCCGCGCGGCCAGGTCACCGCCTCCGACGACATCAAGCTGGCCCGCAAGACGGCGTCCACGCTGGGCATCACCTTCACCGCCCTGTCCGCGGGCGACGACAAGCCGCTGGCGAGCTTCGTCATGAAGGACGGCGCGTACTCCGCCCTCTGATCCACCGCTCCACGGGGGCGGGGCGGCCCTCGCGCCGCCCCGCCCCCCTTCTTCGCCCCGACTCTTCCCCGCACCCAGAGGAGAACCCACCACCATGGCAGGCTTCGACGTCAACGCGGCCCGCGCCCAGCGCCAGGAGGCCCTCGGCCGCACCTGGTCCTTCGAGCTGGACGGCGAGACGTACACCCTTCCCACCGAACTCACCCGGGCCGCCGCCCAGGGGCTGCGCGGGCTCGACGACAACGACGTGGACGGTCTGCTCCGGCTCCTCATGGGCGAGAAGCAGTTCTCCCGCTTCGAGCAGCACGACGTCACCATGCAGGACATCGCCGCGATCCTCGAGGCGTACGGCAAGGAGACCGGGCTCGGCCTGGGGGAAGGCTGAGCCTCGTCGAGTTCGTCGACGAACACGCCGAGGCCCTCGAAGCGGACCTGCTCCGCTACTACGGCAAGGACCTGCTGGACTGGCACCGCGGGGAGCTCTCCTCGCGGCGCCTGCAGGTCCTGCTCAAGCACCTGCCGCGGGACAGCTCGCTCAACCGGGAGCTGTTCGGTGAGGCCGCGGACTGGTCGGTGACCGACCACCTGCTGGCGGCGGCCGTGGACCACCTGGCGGCCGCCAACTGGATGTTCGCCTCGGTCAACACCGCCGAGGACGACGATCCGCCGGATCCGCCCGAGCCGGTGCCCCGGCCCGACGGCAAGCCCTTCGAGGGCTCCGCCGACGGGGACGGGCCCGACCCGCAGACCGCGGAGCCGGCTCCCGCGCCGGAGACCCTCCAGCGGTTCTTCGGCTGAGCACGGGACCCCGGGGGGGCGGCGCGTCAGCGGCCGCCCTCCGGGGCCACGGGCCTGCCACCGCCGGACTTCGAATCCATCTCGTCCGCGAGCGCGCGGGCCCGGGCCGCCAGGCTCCGGCGCCCCGCTCCCGCGGTCGCCTGGGAGTCCGCGGCCGGGCCTTGCGCGCGCGGCTGTACGGGTACGGAGTCCAGCGGGGGCACGATCGGGCGCCCGTTGCGGCGTGCGACCTTGCGGCTCGCCGGCGGCGTGCGCTTCTCCCGGATCTGCGCGGGGAGCAACGCCGCGGCGGTGGCGTCGGGTTCGGGTTCGGCGGGTTCCACCGGTTCGGCGGGTTCCACCGGTTCCGCCGACGCGGCCGGCTCCTCGTGCGCGCGAGGCTCTCCGGCGGTCGCGTCGGGCTCGGCGGCGTGGGCGTGGGCGGTGCCGTCGAGGTCATCGGCGGTGTCCGGCCCGGTGGCGGGGCCGGCTTCCGCCTCGGACCGCCGGTCGAGGATGGCGTGGGCCCGGCGCATCCGCTCCTCGGCCTCGCGGACAGGAGCGGGCGATTCGATCAGCGCGGTGACCGGCAGCCGGATCACATCGGCGCCCTGGCCCGGGCCTTGGCCCTGTCCTCGGCCCTGTCCTCGGCCCTGACCCGCGCCCTTCGGCTCGCCGCGACGGCCGGCGGTACCCGCGGCGTACGCCTCGGCGACCCGCTTCTCGTACTCGCGCCGGAGGCGGGGCAGGTCCTCGCCCATGGCCTCGGCCCAGCCGGCGGTGAAGGAGGCGGTCTCGCGGCGGTCCAGTTCGGAGCGCGGTATCAGGACCAGGTCCCCGGGCGCGTATCCCGCCCCGTGGACGAGCTCGGACAGCCTGGCGAACAAATGGGGCAGGTCGACTGCTACTTCGAGCCAGTCGACCGCATGTTCACGCCCCCTGGTACCGCTGTCCCTGTTCATGCGTCAGCACTGCCTTCCCGCCCCCGGGCTCCCCCACGCCCCACGCGACCAGCATTTTCCCAGGCGGGGGAACAGGCTCCCAGCGTACCCGGTCGTCCGGAAACCCCCTGTTCCGATGCCAACGGGGCCTAGGGGATGAGGGTCCGGACACGCCGTCAGAGGTTTCCGGCTCGACAAACATCGAACGGATGTTCCAAACTCGATTCGTACACCCGTTCGGCTCACCGGTGCCCCCGCCCTTCGTCCGCGGCGCCACCACACGGCAAGGGCAAGCAATCGGAAGGCAGGCCTCCATGACCCAGCAGGCTGAGGGCTCACCGCAGACCACGCTCCACGACCGCCTCAGCCAGCTCCTGGACGGACCCGCCCCCTTGGACAAGAGGGCCCTGCTCGACTCCCTGTACGCCGAGGTGACCACCCGCGAGACCCGCGCGTACGCCCTGGGCTGGAACGACGCCCTCGGGGAGCTCCGCGACACCCCCTGACCCCCCCCACCCGCGCTGGTGGGACGCCGGGTCAGGACGGGACGCGCCAGACGCTCAGGCGGCGTTCGATCGCGACCAGGACCTGGTTGAAGACCAGCCCGATGGCGGAGATGGTGACGATGCCCGCGTACATCTGGGGGATCGCGAAGTTGAACTGCGAGGCGTTGATCAGGTAGCCGAGGCCCGCCTTCGCGCCGATCATCTCGGCGGCCACCAGGACCAGGATCGAGACGGCCCCGGCCAGCCGGACGCCCGTGAAGATGGCCGGCACCGACGCGGGCAGGATCACCTTCTGGAAGAGCCTCGGCGTGGACAGGTCCATGGACCGCGCCAGTTTCACCAGCGTCGGATCGGCGTTGCCCACCGCGCTGATGGTGTTCAGCAGGATCGGCCAGACGCAGGCGTACACGACGATCGAGACCTTGGAGGTCTCCCCGATGCCCAGCAGCAGCACGAACACCGGCAGCAGCGCGAGGGCCGCCGTGTTGCGGAACACCTCCAGCAGCGGCCCGAGCAGCGCGGCCACCGGCCGGTACCAGCCGATCAGCAGTCCGAGCGGCACCGCGACCAGCACCGCGATGCCGAAGCCCCCGAAGGAGCGGACCAGGCTGGCCCGGGTGTGCTCGCCGAGCTGTCCGTCGGCCAGCAGCCCCCACCACGCCGTGGCGACCTCGCTGACCGGCGGCAGGAACGTCGCGTCGACGAGCCCCAGCCGCGGCGCCGTCTCCCAGAGCGCGAGCAGGGCGAGGATCGCGGCCGAGCGCAGCGCCACCGCCCGCAGCACGCGCAGGACCCGCAGGGCCAGGGCCGCGGCCGGCACCCGTACGGGGGGCCGCGCGGGCTCCCGTACCGCCGGGGGCGCGGGATCGCGTACCGGCGGCTCCGCGACCCGGGCCTCCTGGACCTGCGCCGACTCCACTGTGGTGCTCATACCGTGGCCTCCTCCTTCTCCAGTTGCTGGGCGCGGGCCACCTCGTCGTGGAGGAGGGTCCAGATCTCGTGGCGGTAGCGGGCGAACTCCGGGCTGGAGCGCAGGTCTTCTCCGGTGGCCCCGGCGGAACGGTCGCCGAACGACACCGGGACGACCTCCTTGACCCGCCCGGGGCGGGAGGTGATGACGGCCACCCGCTGCCCGAGGTACACGGCCTCCTCGATGCCGTGCGTGATGAACACGACCGTCTTGCCGGTGCTCTGCCAGATCCGGCGCAGTTCGTCCTGGAGGGACTCCCTGGTCTGCGCGTCGAGCGCGGCGAACGGCTCGTCCATGAGCAGCACGTCCGGGTCGTAGGCGAGGGAGCGCGCGATGGCGACGCGCTGGCGCATCCCTCCGGACAGCTCGTGCGGATGGCGGTCCTCGAAGCCGGTGAGACCGACGAGGTCGAGGAACTCCCGGGCCCTCGCCGTCCGCAGGCGGCGCGGTACGCCGGTGGCCTCCAGGCCGAATTCGATGTTGCCGAGCGCGGTGCGCCACGGCAGCAGCGCGTACTGCTGGAAGACGATGCCGCGGTCCAGTCCCGGGCCCGTGACCGGCTTGCCGTCGAGCAGGATCCGGCCGGAGGTGGGCGGGGTCAGGCCGCCGAGCAGGTCGAGGAGGGTGGACTTGCCGCAGCCGCTGGGGCCCACGACGACCAGGAACTCGCCCGCCGCGATCTCCAGGTCGATGCCGTCGAGGGCGGTGAACTGCTCCTTGTTCTTCTTGTTCTTCTTGTCCTTCGTCGGGAAGGTCTTCGTCACGGACTCGAACACGATCTTCGCCATGGCGCGCCTCAGCCCTTCCCGAATCCGTTGAACTCGTTGGTGTAGAGGTCGGCGGCCTTCAGCTGCCCCTTCTTGACCTCGCCGCGCTCGCCCAGCCAGTCGATCCAGAGCTGGAACTCCTTGTCGGCGATCCGGCCGCCGGGCTCGGCGACCCCGTACGAGCGCCAGTACTGCAGGGTCGCCGTGTCCTCGTTGCGGCCGCGCTTCTTGACGATCTCCGTCATCTTGGCGATGACCTCCTCGCGCGGGGTGGAACGGGACCACTCGATGGCCTTGGCGACGCCCGTGGTGAAGGCCCGCACGGTGTCCGGGTTCTCCTTGATGAAGCGCTGGGTCATCACGTACGAGCCCGCGCTGAAGGATCCGAGGAGCTCGAAGTCCTTGAACAGCGGGCGGATGCCGCCGGCCGCCAGGGCCTTGTCGCGCAGCACGCCGCTGAGGACGCCGACCTCGATCTGCTTCTGCCGCAGCGCCTGTTCGGTGTTGACGGGCGGCACGACGAGGGACTCGACCTTGGCCGCATCGGCCTTGGGGACGCCGTTGCGCTCCAGGTAGATGTCCAGCAGGGCCTGGGCGTGGGCGCCCAGGGTGTTCATGCCGACCTTCTTGCCGATCAGGTCTCGGGCGGAGCGGATCGGGCTGTCCTCCAGGACGTAGTAGCCGAGGTACGTGTCCTTGTCGGAGCCGTAGTAGGAGGTGACGGCCTTGATCTGGGCCTTGCTGGAGGCCAGTTTGACGATCGCGCCGTTGAAGGCGCCGCCGAAGTGGGTCTGGCCGGTGGCGGCGGACTGGATGTCCTGGGGGCCGCTGATGGTGTTGCCGACCCAGTCCAGGGTGACGTCTGCGAGGTAGCCGAGTTCGGCGGCGAGTTCGGGGAGCGTGACCGCGCCGACGGATCCCTGGTACTTCAGGGAGGTGACCTGGCTGCCGCGGGCGCCGGTGGCGGTCGCCGTCCCGCAGCTCACCGCGGCCGCCGAGATGCCGAGCAGGGTGAGGAACTGGCGTCGGGAGGTGCGGGTCGTGGTGAAGGCTGCGGTCATGGCGATTCCTTGTCGATCCGGTCGGGCGCGTCGCACTGGTGGGTTCGGTCGGGTCTGACGGGCGGGCTGACGGGGCTGACTGGCGGGCTGACGGGCCGGCTGGTCCGTACGGAGGTCAGTGCGCGGTGGTGAGCACGGCTGCCTGGGCGGCGCGCAGGGCCTCGGCGAACTCGTCGACGGCCTGGAAGAGGTCCAGTTCGGCCTCGGGCCGCAGCCGGTCGGGGCCGTCCCCGCGCTCGACGGAGGAGTCCAGGACGAAACGGCCGGCGGTCACGTGCCGGGCACCGAGCGCGGCGAGGACCGGGCGCAGGGCGTAGTCGATGGTCAGGACGTGCGCGAGGCTGCCGCCGGTGGCCAGCGGGAGAACCGTTTTGCCGGCCAGTCCGTCCTGCGGGAGCAGGTCGAGGAAGGCCTTGAGCAGTCCGGTGTACGAGGCCTTGTAGACGGGGGTCGCGATGACGACCCCGTCGGCTTCGGCGACGGCTTCGAGGGCCCGCCGGATCTCCGGCTCGCCGCGGCGGGCGGAGAGCAGGTCGGCGGCGGGGAGCTCGCGCAGGGAGAGGTGCGCGGTCTCGAACCCGGCGTGGTTCAGCCGGCGCAGCACGTGGTCGGCGACGACGGCGGTACGGGAATGGACGGACGGGCTGCCGGTGAGGGCGAGCAGCTTGGGCACGGAGCGCTCCTTGGCCTGTCCCTTAGACACATCTGACGCTCGTCGGCGTCGTCGAAGGTGTATACGCGCGAGGTCCAGGGCGCGCTGGCCAACGTACGCAGGCACGCGCGGGCCTCGGCCGTGGTCGTGACGCTCACCTACCAGGCGTGCGCGGTGAGCGTGGACGTGTGGGACGACGGCGTCGGGTTCGATCCGGCCGGGCGGCATGCGGGCGGGAGCGCCGGCCGTGACGGGTTGCGGCTGCTGCGGCTGCGGGTCGGGCACCTGGGGGGCCGGGCCGTGGTGGAGAGCACACCGGGCGGCGGCACGGTGGTGTCGGTCCGGCTTCCGGTAGGGGATCCGGTACGGGGGTCGGTAGGGGATCCGGTACGGGGTCTGGTGCGGGGTTCGGTGCGGGGTTCGGTGCAGGGTTCGGTGCGGGATCCGGCATGACGCGTACGCGGATCCTGCTGGTCGACGACCACCCGGTGGTGCGGGCGGGGCTGCGGGCCCTGCTGTCCGGGTGCCCCGACTTCGAGGTGTGCGCGGAGGCGCCGGACGGGGCCGCGGCGCTGCGGCTGGTCCGGGAACTGGCCCCCGACCTGGTCCTGATGGACATCCGGCTGGGTGCCGGGATGTGCGGGCTGGAGGCGACCAGGCGGATCGGCCGGCTGCCCGCACCGCCCCGGGTGGTCGTGCTGACGAGCTACGAGTCCGACGCGTACGTCGTACGGGCGGTGGAGGCGGGCGTGGCGGGGTACCTGCTGAAGGGATCCCCGCCCGACCAGCTGTTCCAGTCGCTGCGGACGGTCGCCGCGGGCGAGTCGGCGTTGTCGCCCTCGGTCGTCTCGCGGCTGATGAACCGGTACCGGGCGCCGAAGACGGTGCTGACGGCCCGGGAGACGGAGATCCTGGAGCTGATCGCGACGGGCCGTTCCAACCGGGAGATCGGCTCGGCGCTGTTCATCAGCGGGACGACGGTCAAGACCCACCTGGTGCACGTCTACGAGAAGCTCGGGGTGGAGAACCGTACGGCGGCCGCGCGGGCGGCGGTCGACCGCGGCCTCATCGCGCCGCAGCACTAGGTCTGTTCCGCCCGGGGGCTCGCGGGTCAGTTGGGGTAGGCGATCTGGAGGGAGGCGCCGTTGTACTGCCAGGTGGGGGAGAAGACGCGCTTGCGGATCTTCCAGACGCCCGCGGCCTTCACGTACTCGTCGCGGTAGCGGATGCCGCGCACGATGACGGTCTCCGGCGCGGTCGCGGTGGCCGGGTAGACGAGCTGGGCGGTGGCGTGGCTGTCGCCCGTCGCGGTCGTCCGGCCGGTGGGGCGGATGAAGGCGTTGGCGGTGACGTGGGTGGAGTAGCCCCAGGCCGCGGCGCCGTCGAGGTTGGCGACGACCGCCTCGATGCCGGTCTTCACGATGCCGGCGGTGCCGTCGGGGTGGGCCATCACGGTCAGGACGGCGTCGTCGGTGAACAGGGTCCGGAAGACCGTCTTGTCCTTGGTGTCCACGGCGTAGAGGTACGTCTCCAGCAGGCGGCGGATGGCCAGTTCGTCCGCGACGGCGGTGGACGAGCCGTAGGAGGCGGCGAGTTCGAAGTCGTCGGCGCTGGTGGCGGCGGTCGTGTCGGCGCCGGCCGGCGTCGCGGCGGCGAGGGCGCCGAGCCCGGCTACGGCGGCACCGGTGCCCAGCATGGTGAGCATGCGGCGGCGTTCGGGGGCGAATTCGGTGGTCGGCATGGCGGGTTCCTCTCGACACGGCTGGTGGCGTCCGGGCCGGTTCGGGGGCGGTCCGGGCACTGACGAGCCTCCCGTGTCGGGGTCCGCGGCGGATCGGTGCGCCGTACGACCGCGATCTCGTACGGATGGACGATGTGCCCGACGGATCAGGACCGTCAGGACCGTCAGGACCGTCAGGACAGGAGGCGCTGCTCCTTGGCCACCGCGACCGCGCCCGCACGGGTGTCGACGCCGAGCTTGTCGTAGATGCGGCCCAGGTGGGTCTTGACCGTGGCCTCGCTGATGAACAGCGCACGGGCGATGTCGCGGTTGCCGAGGCCGCGGGCCAGCTGGCCGAGGATGTCGAGCTCGCGGTCGGTCAGGGTGGGCCGGGTGCCGCGCATGTGGGCCATCACGCGGCTGGCCACCGGCGCGGAGAGCGTGGTGCGGCCCTGCGCCGCCGAGTGGATCGCGGCGAAGAGCTCCTCGGGGCGTTCGGCCTTGAGGAGGTAGCCCGTGGCGCCCGCGCCGATGGCGCGGGTGATGTCCGCGTCCGTGTCGTAGGTGGTCAGGACGAGCACGTACGGGGGGTTCGGGGCGGCGGTGATGCGGCGGGTGGCCTCGACGCCGTCGATGCCCTCGCCGAGCTGGAGGTCCATCAGGACCACGTCGGGGTGGAGTTTGGCCGCGAGCGCGACCGCCTCCTCGCCGCTGCCGGCCTCGCCGAGGACCTCGATGTCCGGCTCGCTGCCGAGCAGGGCCAGCAGGCCGGCGCGGACCACCACGTGGTCGTCGCACAGGAGGATCGTGGTCATGGAGTGTGCTCCAGGGGGATCGACGCCGAGAGGACCGTGCCCTCGCCCGCGGTGGATTCGATGGTCAGACTGCCGCCGAGCTGGCGGACGCGGGCGCGCATCGCGGGGAGGCCGTGGCCCCGTTCCCCGGAGGCGGGGCGGGTACCGGCGAAGCCGTGACCGTCGTCCGCGACGTCCAGGACGACCTGGTCGCCGAGGAAACTGAGGGTGAGGGCGGCGGTACGGGCGCCCGCGTGCTCCCGTACGTTCGCCAGCGCGCCCTGGGCGATGCGCAGCAGCGCCGACTCCGCACGGTCGGGCAGCGGGACCGGCGTGCCCTCCAGATGGAAGCGGACCTCGATGTCCGGGCCGGCGCCCAGCGCGCGCAGGGCGTCCGCGAGGCCGCCGCCGCCGGCGAGTTCGGGCGGCGCGAGGTCGTGGACCAGGCGGCGGGCCTCGGCGAGGCCGCGCGCGGTGATCTCGGTGGCGGTGCGGACGTGGGCGCGTGCGGTGGCCGGGTCGGTGTCCCAGGTGCGGTCCGCGGCCTGGAGCAGCATCTGCTGGCTGGACAGGTGCTGGGCCAGGGTGTCGTGGATCTCCATGGACAGGCGCTGGCGTTCGGCGAGGGTGCCCGCGCGGCGTTCGGTGGCGGCGAGTTCCCGGCGGGTGCGGATCAGGTCGTCGATCAGGGTGCGCTGGGCCGTGGCCTGGCGCTCCATGTGGACGAAGACGGCGGTGGCGAGCGCGGCGACGGCCGGCGGGGCCAGGAGGAGGTTGGGGTCGAAGGGCTCGGCGCCGGCCTGGGAGAGCTTGAGCTGGGCCGCGACGACGAAGACCGTCAGCAGCGCGACGAGGACGATCGCGGCGCGGGGCCGCAGGGTGCGCAGGGCGGTGTAGAAGAGCGGCACGGCGCACCAGGCGAAGCTCGGCGCGAGGACGACGAGGACCACCCAGACGGCGACGACCAGGCCGAGCCAGAGGAGCCGGCGCAGGGTGGGGGCGGCGCCCAGGGCGGGGCCGAGGACGTAGAGCAGGGCGAGGGTGATGCCGGTGAACACGGCCGTACGCCGGTCGGCGCGGGGGATCTCGACCGTCTGTCCGCGCCGCAGTTCGGCGAGGCGCAGGAAGTCCCCGGAGACGACGGCGGTGCCGGCCGAGCCCGGGGCCGGGCCGGCCGAATCCCAGACGGCCCGCCCCGTACGGTCCGGGCCGCCCGCCGGCGTGCTGCCGCCGGGGGCAGCGGTACCGCCCGGCGAGCGGCCGACGCCCGCCGGCGCGCCGGTCCCGACCCGCCCGCCGTCCGTCCGACCCGACGAGGAATCCATGTCCGACGCCGCGCCCTCCGCGACCACCGGGTCCACCGACCCGGACGCCGATCAGCTGGGAGCCCTGTGCCGGGAGCTGGCCGAGGCGGCCGACGCCGTCGGCGAAGCCGCCCACTACGCTTCCCGGCTGGCCCTCGGCTCCCGGCTGCCGGTCACCGCCCTGGCCCGCGGCAGTCGCCGCCGGACGGCCTGGCGCACGCTGCTGCGCGTCCTCGCCGACCCGGCCGGACTCGGCTGGGCCCCGCGCGGCCGGGGCGTCGCGCGGGCCGGCTGGCTGGCCGGAGTGCTCGCCGGCCGGGAGAGCCTCGCCGTCAGCCTCGCGGTGTGCGGCCTCAAGAGCCGGATCCGGGCCGCGTGCACGAGCAATCCGGGGATGCCGGCGGACCCGGCCGCCGCGGAGGTCTTCCGGGCCGTCGAGGAGGACCGGCAGGCCGACGCCGTCCGGGAGTTCCGCGACCTCGTGCGCCGACAGGGCGCCGGACCCGCTTTCGCCCTGCTGAACCCGTCCTTCGCCGACATCCTGGCCTGGAGCGCGCTGACCGACGACAACCCCTTCAACGACCACGCCGGCTGGCAGGTCGCCACCGGCCGGGCCGTGGCGGCCGAACCGCTGCTCGGGCTCGGCGCCGCCTTCCGGGCCTTCTTCGACCGGGCTCCGGCCTGGGCCGAGCCGGACCCCGGCCTCCTCGCCGAGCTGGACACCACCGGTACCCCGGCGGGGTACGGGCGCAACGCCGATCGGATCGCCGGGGCCGGTGGCGCCGTGCTGCTCCAAACGGTCGCCGGACCGGACGGCACCGAGCGGTGCGTGGTCCAACTCGCCGGTCCGCCGGGCGACTCCGGGCACACCGCCGACGCGTACGCCGCCTACGCGCGCACGGTGGCCGCGACACTGCGCCGCCTCGTGCCCTCCGGAACCACACTCGCCCTGATCGGCCGCGGACCAGGCGGGCCGGCGGCCGTACTGCTCGCCGCGAGCCGGGACTTCACCACCGTCTACCCGGCCGTCCGGGTGTGCCACGACCCGCGGTCCGCGGCGCGAGAGCTGGCGGACTTCCGGGGCCGGGTCACCGGGAGCCATCTCGTCGGCGTCCCGGGCGTCCCCGACGCCTTCGCCCCGGGGAGGTCCCGGTGACGGACGCCCCCGCACCTGCCCCGGCCGACGGCCTGCGCGCCCACTCGGCGGCCCTGCGCTCGCACGCCGAGCGCCTGCGCCGCGCCGCGGGCGACCTGCGCTGGCAGGGCCCGCGGGCCGACGCGCTGCGCGCCGAGGTGGCCGGCCTCGCCGACCGCTGCGCCACGGCGGCGGGCGGCTTCGACCTGGCGGCGGCGCAACTCGCCGAACCCCGCCCCCCGGGCACCCCGTAAGAGACGGCCTACAGGTCCTGGCCCGAGGGGAGCTGCCGCAGGGCGGCGAGGGCGCGGTGCGCGACCTCCTGCGAGCTCCCGGACACGTCGACGAGGACGCCGGCCTCGTCCGCCTGGAGCGCCTCCAGCGTGGCGAACTGTGAATCCAGCAGCGCGAGGGGCATGAAGTGCCCCTTGCGCGCCGCCATCCGCTTCTCGATGAGGGGCCGCTCCCCGGTGAGGTGGACGAACGCGGTCCCGGGAGCGGCGGCGCGCAGCCGGTCGCGGTAGACGCGCTTGAGGGCGGAGGCGGCGACGACCCCGCCGCTGAGGCCGGCCCGGTTGCGCATCCACTCGCCGATGGCGTCCAGCCAGGGCCACCGGTCCGTGTCGTCCAGGGGAGTGCCGGCCGACATCTTGGCCACGTTGGCCGCCGGGTGGAAGTCGTCGCCCTCCGCGTACGGAAGGCCGAGCTCTTCGGCGAGCAGCCGGCCCACGGTCGTCTTGCCCGTCCCGGCCACGCCCATCACCACCATGACGCGCATCCCCGAACACCTCGCTGTCCTCGCCGGCACCGGCCCGTACGGCGCCCGGCCGACGTGTGCGGCGCCCGGCACCACTGAAGCCCATCGCGCAGCCCCTGTCCAAGGGTTCCGCGCGGCCCGGTGCTCCCACCGGACCCGTCCGGGCGTCCGGCCGCCCCGCTGTTCGGCGTACCGCCACCGCGTGTCGTTGGACCAACTCGCTGACGATGCGGCGACATTAACGTTTTTGATCTTCATCGGACCCCCGTCCGGGAGATGCTCCCCCTCGCTCCGGCCGGAGCGCACGACCATTCCGTTCGCCGAAGGGGTACTCGCATGTCATCCACAGCAAGAACCGGACGAAGGGCCCGGCTCGCGGGCGGCCTCGTGCTGCCGGTGGCGGTGGCACTGGGCGGATTCGCGGTCCCCGCGGCCGCCTCCGAGGGCGGCGGGGCGGGGGAGCCGGCCGGCCGCGCCGCGGCTTCCGCACCGGAGTCCGGGGGCCCGGGTACGAGCTGCGCCCGGCTCGGGAGCCCCGGAGCGGCTCCGGGGACCGCCCATCCGTGCCCCGGCCAGGCCGGCCCCCAGGGGCCCAGGGGCTCGCAGGGACCGGCCGGCCCGCCGGGTTCCAAGGGGGAGAAGGGCGGCCCCGGGCCCAAGGGCGAGGCCGGGGCCAAGGGCGAGGCGGGACCCAAGGGCGAAGCCGGGGCCAAGGGCGACGCCGGCCCGCCGGGCCCCAAGGGCGAGTCGGGGGCCGCGGGCTCCAAGGGGGACCGGGGGCCCCTCGGCCGCAAGGGCGACCCGGGGCCCAAGGGCGACCCCGGCCGCACCGGGGACACCGGCCCCGCCGGTTCCCAGGGCCAGCAGGGCGCGGCAGGCCCGGCCGGCCCGCCCGGCGCGCAGGGCCTGCCCGGACTGCCCGGCACCGCGGGACCCCAGGGCTTCGCGGGCCCGCCCGGCCGCCAAGGGGCCGCGGGTCCCGTCGGCACCGGCGGAGCACTCGGCCCGCTCGGACCGGTCGGCCCGCAGGGACGCCCCGGCCCGCAGGGCCCGTGCGCCTCGGTGGACAACCAGATGCCCAACAACTCCGAGGAGTTCGCCCTGGTCCTCAAGGACGGCAAGACCCACCTCGGCCGCCGCACCCGCGACATGGCCGGCTTCTGGGGCGATTTCACCTGGACCGACCTCACCGTGGCACCCGTCACCGGCTATCCGGCCGACGTCTGCTCCGTGGCACTGGCCATCCAGGGCAACGACGTGAAGGTCAAGGCACTCACCAAGACGGGCACGCTTTACCACACCCACTGCGAGACCAACGGGCGCGCCGTCACCTGCAACGCGCCCTGGGCGCCCGTGAACCCGCAGCCCGGAGCGGTCGCGGCCCGCCCGGCGGGGTTCCGGCTCCGGGTCGGGCTCGGGCTCCGGGTCCGGGCGGGGCTCCGGGTCCGGCTGCGGGGCGGTCGGAGCTGCGGCAAGGGCGACGGGACGGGCGGCGGGAGGGGCGGCGGGACGGGAGACGGCCGCCGCTCGGGGGTGGTTGAAGGACACCGTACGGGTGACGATCCGTCCACCCGGCAGGCTCTCCAACGACCGCTCCAGATACCCGAACGCGACCAGCTCCCGCAGCCCGTTGGCGATCGAGGTCTCCCCGAGCGGAAGCTGCTTGACCAGGTCTTTGATCCCGATGGGGGTTCCGGCGGGCAGCGACTGGATGTAGATCCCCAGGATCCGCGCGACGGCCGACATCTCGGGATGCTGGATGAGGTCGTTGCTCACGACCGTGAACCGCCCGGTGAGCCGGACGTTGGAGTGTCGAACCCCGTATGTCGCGCGCGTGGGCGCGGTAAAGTGCACCGAAGCCATGGGGAAGGTTGTGCTTCCTGTGTGGTCAGGCCCTCGATCGGGATTCGCAGTCCCGTCGGGGGCCGTCTCATGTCTGATGTCTGAGTTGTCGGGGCGAGCATATGCCAGACAACCACCGCGAAATCCACCTCAGTTGGCCGATTCACCCGTGTGAGTGAGAGCCCGCGCAGCGGGAGGCCTGGTGGGGTTTGGGATGAGTTCTTTCTCCCAGTACTTGAACCAAAAGAAGCATCGGGCCCCACCGGGACGCGCCCCACCACGACCCGGCAACCCCGGCCTCCCGCACGCAAGTTCGCCCCGCGCCTCAGCGCGCGGACCTGACGACGATCCAGTGTTTCCGGGTGCCCGGAGCGCGACCGACGCCCCCGTCGTCCCGGCCCGGCCCGGCTACTGAACGCCAGGGCGCGGCAGTTGATCTGCCGCAACGTCTGCCCGTGCGCAGATCAGCGGACGACGGGTCCCCGGCCGGCCCTCCAGTCGTCGATGCGCTTGCGGATGCTCGGCACCATCGGCAGGCCGTCCACGGCCTCCGGCGCGAACCACGCCACCTCGAACGACTCGTCCGACACGCGCAGGCTTCCTCCGGTGGGCCGGGCGAGGAGGCAGATCGAGAACTCCTGCCGCACCTCGCCGTCGTCGTAGGAGAAGACGTGGCCCGGGTTGGTGTACGTCCCGACGATCCCGACGATCTCGACCGTCACCCCCGTCTCCTCGAAGGTCTCCCGGATGGCGCAATCCCCGACGGATTCGCCGAGCTCCATCTTCCCGCCGGGCAGAGCCCACATCCCGTTGTCGGCGCGTCGCTGCAAGAGGATGCGCCCGCCCTCGTCCACGACGACGGCCGAGGCGGCGGGCACGAGGCTGTTCGCCTTGGGGGCTCGGGGGTCGTCCTCGTAGTCACGCCTGGGCATCTCGCTCCACTTCCCGTACGTCGCGACCTCGGCTCCACAACTCCTCGACGTGGGCGGAGAATCTGTCGAACATGCCATCCGTCTGACGCCGTCGCAGGTGCCGGAGGGTGACCGTGAGGGCCCGGCCTACCGGCCCTCGTGTGGCGACCGGCGGCCGTCAGTCCCACATGTTGAAGACGGCCGTGCCGATGGTGTGTGGTTGCCAGTAGTCGATCTCGCTCCGCTCCGTCTCCGCGAGGGCCGAGGTGTCCGCCTCCGAGAACGGGGAGCGCAGGAGCGTGGCGGGCAGGACGGTGAAGCCGGAGTCGGTGAGGGTGGCCGCCCAGGGCGGGGGGTCCTGGAACTCGTCCGTGTAGCCGAAGCGGCGTTCGTCCACGAAGGCGACCAGCGGGTGGTGGACGTGGAAGAGGGCGACGTGCGCGGCGCCCTCCCGGTCGGTGAGCGTGGCGCTGTGGAAGTTCTGCGGGTAGCACTCCTCCACGAAGTCGTCGACCCGTCCGCCGGCCGCCAGGGCGGCCGCCTGCCAGGCGGTGCGGCAGTCCTCGGGGTCGGTGTCCGGCAGCGGTGGTTCGCTGACGTGGCGGAAGCCCGTCGCGCCCCGGGGGAGCGGGAACGCGGTCTGCGGGTCGCTCATCTACGCCGCCTTCCGGGCCAGGACCAGCCGCCAGTGGGGGGTGCCGTCCGCGCGCCGGCCGAAGGGGGTCAGGGGGACGGTCTCCACGGTGAAGCCCGCCGCGCGCAGGTCAGCGCGTACGGGCCCGAAGGGGAAGGTCCGGTAGTACATGACGAACGGCGGCCGCCGGACGGCATTGCGCACGCGCATCGCCGCGTCGAAGCCGGTCAGCGCCCACCAGGCCGGGCGGCTCGGCGGGATCGGGGCGCCGATCGGGAAGGCGAAGACGCCGCCGGGGCGCAGGGCCGCGTGGACCCCGGCGAAGACCGCGGGCCGCTCGGCCGGCAGGAAGTGCCCGAAGGCGCCGAAGCTGACCGCCAGGTCGTACGAGTCCCGGAGCCCGGCCGGCAGGGCCCGCGCGTCGGCCCGCAGCAGGTCCACGCGCTCCTCGGGGTGGGCGAGCCCGGCCTCGGCCAGCATCCCCGCGCTCAGGTCCACGCCCGTCACCCGGCCCCGGCACAGCCGGCGCAGCATCCCGAGGCCGGCGCCCGTACCGCAGCACACGTCGAGCCCGGTGGCGAAGGAGCCCTCCCGCTGCGCGAGGGTCTCCTCGACGGCGTCGAGCATCCGGTCGGGGGTGCGGAAGGGGGTCCGGTCGAACTTGGGCGCCAGCAGGTCGTAGCCCCGCTCGACGGAGGACAGGGCCTGTACGGCCAGTTCGCGCAGGGTCGGGCCCTCTGAGGTGAACACACGGTCAGCCTAATGACCTCGTGCCCGCCGGCGGCGCGTCTTCGGGAGTGTCGGGCAGGGCCGGATCCTGGCCTCCCTCGTCGAACAGGGCTACGCCGTCACCGACGGCCGCGGCAGCTACGGCGTCGGCCTGCGGCTGCGCACCCTCGCCGCCCGGGTCTCCACCGACCGGCCCGAAGGCATCGTCGAACTGCTGGAGTTCCTGCAGAAGTGCACCGGCCAGGCCGTCCACCTGGCGCTGCGCAGCGGCGACGCGCTCACGTGCATCCGCAAGATCGAGAGCGACCAGCCCTTCCGGACCGCCTCGCGCGTCGGGGCGCGGATCCCCGCGCACGCCACCGCCACCGGCAAGGCCGTCCTCGCGCACCTGCCGCCGGCGGAGGCCGAGGAGATCGTCCGCGCCGCCGGCCTGCCCGCCCTGACCCCGCGGACCCTCACCGAACCGGACGCGCTCACGGCGGAGCTGGAACGGGTCCGTACGCGCGGCTACGCCGTCGACGACGAGGAGAACCAGGCCTCCGTACGCTGCGTGGGCGCGCCCCTCTTCGACCGCGACGGCGTGCCGGTGGGCGCGCTGAGCCTGACCGGGGTCACCTTCCTGACCACGCGGGAGGAGCTGGAGCGGTTCTCGCCGGCGCTGCTGCAGGCCGCGCGGGGCGTGGAGCGGCTGCTCCGGCTCGGCGGCTGACGGCGCCCGGACCTCCACGCGGACGCGCGCATGCGGCGGCCGCGGTGGTCCCCCTCCTGGCCACCGCGGCCGCCGTTCCCCCGTACCCCGTTGGTCCTGGCCCTTTTACACCGCTGACCCTGCCGACGACCCCCGGCCCGGGGCTTTCGCATGTCCGAAGGAGACCACCATGGCCACCCCCCTCACCGCCGACACCCTCCTGGCAGCGCTCCGCGCCGAGGGCGTCGACGTCGTCGAGCACACCGGCTGGCGCACCCACAACCGCAACCACAAGGGCGCCTGGGGCCCGGTGAACGGCGTCGTGATCCACCACACCGTCACCAGCGGTACGGACAGCAGCGTCGCCCTCTGCCGCGACGGCTACGCCCAGCTGCCCGGCCCCCTCTGCCACGCGGTCATCGACAAGGCCGGCACCGTGCACCTGATCGGCCACGGCCGCACCAACCACGCCGGCCTCGGCGACGGCGACGTCCTGGACGCCGTCGCCGCCGAGACCTCGCTGCCGGAGCCGCGCCGCAACGACACCGACGGCAACGCCCACCTCTACGGCTTCGAGTGCGTCAACCTCGGCGACGGCCGCGACCCGTGGCCCGCCGCCCAGCTCGACGCCATCGAGCGCGCCTCGGCCGCCCTGTGCCGGGCCCACGGCTGGCAGGCCCCCTCCGTCATCGGCCACAAGGAGTGGACCAACACCAAGGTCGACCCGCGCGGTTTCACCATGGAGGACATGCGCGCCCGGATCGCCGCCCGCCTCGCGGCCGCCCCCGGCGGCCAGGGCACCGGGACCACCCCGCCGGCCGGCGGCGAGCGCCACCAGCCGTTCCCCGGCGCCGGCTTCTTCACCGCCCTCCCCCACTCCCCGGTCGTCACCGCCATGGGCGAGCGCCTGGTCGCCGAGGGCTGCTCCGACTACGTCGAGGGCCCCGGCCCGCAGTGGACCGACGCCGACCGCCGTTCGTACGCGAAGTGGCAGCGCGCGCTCGGCTTCACCGGGGCCGACGCCGACGGCTGGCCGGGCCGCACCTCCTGGGACGCCCTGAAGGTCCCGTACCGCGGCTGACCCGGCCGCCGCCCCGCAGCCCCGCCGCCCCTCGCCGCTCCACCGAAAGAAGGCACCACCATGTCCGAAGCCGGAAAGCGCACCCTGCGCACACTCGTCCAGACCGCCCTGGCGATGGCCGTCCTGCTCCCCGCCGTCGTGGACGCCTCCGGCATCCCCGCCGCACTGCCCTGGGTCGCCGGCGCCCTCGCCGCCGCCGGGGCCCTCGCCCGCGTGATGGCCCTGCCCGGCGTACAGGCCGTACTTCCCGGCTGGCTGCGCACGGAGTGGCCGTACGACGCCGACCGGGCGCTGCTCGCCCTGATCGACCGCGACGAACGGGCGGAGGACGAGCGCGCATGACGGAACCCCACATGTCGGACGCGCTGTCCGTGGCCGTCGAACTGGAAAGGCTGCGCGGCACCATGGAGGCCGGCTTCGCCCGTGTCGACGGGTCACTGGCCCTCCTGGTCCAGCGCAGCGACCAGACCGACCGTCAACTCGCCGACCACGAGTCCCGGCTGGACACCCTGGAGCGGGCGCGCTGGCCGCTGGCCAGCGTCACCGCGCTCGCGGCGGTCTCGGCGATCGCCATGACGGCCTGGCAGATCACCGGCCGCTAGCGGGTGATGGCCGGCCGGGACGGTCCGTCAGCGGACCGTCCCGGCCGCGCCCGCCCTCGATCGGGGGCCGAACGGGGGCCCGTGCCGCCGACCTAGACTGACGATCAGGACGAACCACCGCCCGTGGCGGTCGATCAGCAGGGAGCAGAGCATTGGGGACCGTGGCCGTCGAGCCCGCGAAGCGAAGCAGTCCACCCCCCGATCAGGACCGGCCCGCGCCGCGCCGTGCCGCGCGCCTGTACGGTCCGCTCCTCGCGTTCCTCCTCGCCTCGGGCGCCTTCTGCGCGTCCTGGATCGCCCGCGGCACCTTCCCCTTCGGCGACACCGGCCGCGCCGTCAACGACCAGGCCAACCAGTACGTGCCCTTCCACCGGGCGTTGTGGGACCTGGTGCACGGACAGGCCGCCGGAGACGTCCTGTTCACCTGGCGCGGCGGCTTCGGTCAGCAGTTCCTGTCCGACTACCACACGTACCTCGGCAACCCCTTCTCCTGGCTGGCCGTCCTCGTCCCCCGCGCCCACGTCGACCTCGCCGTCTTCGCGATCACCCCGGTGACGATGGGCGCCGCGGCCGCCGTCATGTGCGTCTACCTCGGCAAGCTGCACCCCGGCCCGTGGTGGCAGCGGGGCGTCCTCGGAGCCGTGTACGGGCTGTGCGGCTGGGCGCTCAGCGACGCCTCGTACATCCCCATGTGGATGTGGGGCCTGGTCGCGCTCCCGCTCCTCGGCATCGGCGTCGAGTGGTGCCTGGAGCAGCGCCGCTGGCCCGGGGTCGCCCTGCTGGTCGCGCTCGCCTGGGCCGGAAACTTCTACACGGCGATGATGGCGACGATGGCGGCCTGCGTCCTGCTCGCCGTCCGCCTGATCCTCCTCGACATGACGGGCCCGCAGCGGCTGCGCGCCGCGTGGCGGGCCGGGACGGCCGCCGCGACGGGCATCCTGCTCACGCTCCCGCTCCTCCTGCCCTCGTTCCTCTCCAGCGGGGCCGCGCAGCCCACCAAGGCGGCCTCCTTCGATCCCGTGCGGATCGAGGTCTTCCTGACGGGCATGCTCCCCGGCACCTACCTGTGGGGCGGCCGGCCCCGGCTGTACGTGGCCTCCCTGGGCCTGATCCTGGCCGGGTCCTTCCTCTTCAACGCGGCCGTGGCGCGCAAGACCCGGCTGGTGTGGGCGGCGGCGACCCTGCTCGTCCTGCTCTCCTTCCAGTTCCCGCCCACCCAGTACGCGTGGCACGGGCTGGCGGTGCCGAACGGCAACCCCTACCGCGAGGCCTTCGTCTTCAGCGGCATGCTGGTGGTCATCGCCTGGCTGTCCCTGGCCAACCGGCCGCGCCCGCTCCACCTGGCGCTGACCGCCGCCCTGCTGGTCGCCGCCACCTTCGTGCTCCGGCACACCAACGACTTCGGCGGCGCGACCTGGCCGGCGGTCCTCGGCGGCGGCGCGGCCTCCCTGCTGGCCCTGGTCCTGCTGGCGCTGGGCGAGAAGCGCCGCGCACTGGTCCCCGCGGCCGCGGTGCTGATGGTCTGCGTCGTCTTCGCCGAGTCGACGGCGGCCGCGGCCAACGCCGACGCCCGCCGCTCGCGCGAACGCTGGGCGAAGCCGATCGCCACTTCGAGCCAGTCGATCACCCGCCACTTCGAAGCGGTCCGCTCCGTGGACGGCTGGCCCGCCCACCGGACCGACTCGGGCTCCCCGCAGACCTCGTACAACGACGCCCTCGCCCTGCGGGCGGAGGGGCCGCAGTACTACAGCAGCTACCTGCCCGAGGCCACGTTCCGGGCCCTCGAACCCCTCGGCTACGGCTACAAGAACGACGGCCGGACCTTCTTCGGCGCCGACAACCCCGTCCTGGACGCGATCTTCTCGATCGGCGCGCGGGTCCGCCCCGGGTCCGCCCCGGACACCTGGACCGGCTCGAAGTTCCCCGCCCCGCCCCTGGTCACCGTCCGCTCCGGCCCTGTCTCTTATACAACCCTCCGATGCCCCGAGACTAGGCCTGATCCCGTATGCCGTCTTCTGTCTGAAAAAAAAAAACGAATAACGGGGCTGGGGGCGGGGGAGCGCGGAGGGCGGGGCGCGCGGGCGGACGATGCCCGTGCGGCGCGCCTGGGGCGCGGGGTTCGGCGGCGCGGGCACGGCGTGGTGGGCGGCCGGGGCGGGGGTGGGGGTGGGCGTCGGGCGCGGGGCGGCGGGGGGGGGGGGGGGGGGTGCGGGGGCGGGCTTCGGCGCCGCGGCGGCCATGCGCGCCGCGGCAGCATTGGTGGCGGCGGCCGAGTCGGTGTACTTGGCGGCGGGGGCGCCGGGGATCTCGGCCGGGGGCGCGGGCGCGGGCGGCGGCAGGAAGTGGCCGCAGAGGGGTTTCCCTCCCCTGTACCCATCAGTACATTGACGCCATGTCTAATACGCCGCCCGCGCCCGCCTTCGTGGCGTCGGAACACACGGAACACATAGACCTCACGGGAGGCCTCAAGGCCCGGAACGTGTCCTTCTCCTGGGAGGACACCCCGCTCCACTGGCTGCCCGGCGACCCCTTCGCCAACCACACCATCAACGTGCTGCACCTCCTGCTCCCGGCGGGCGAGCGCTGGTTCGTGCACGTCTACAAGCAGGTGCTCCCGTACATCACGGACGAGGCACTGCGGGCGGACGTCGTCGGCTTCATCGGCCAGGAGGCCATGCACGCCACGGCGCACGACGACGTACTGCCCCACCTCAAGCGGCTGGGCCTGGACCCGACCCCCTACACCGCCCAGGTCGACTGGCTCTTCGAGAAGCTGCTCGGTGACCGGACGCTGCCGCCGGGCAAGGCGCGCAAGTGGTGGCTGATGGAGCGCGTGGCGATGATCGCGGCGATCGAGCACTACACGGCGTTCCTCGGCAACTGGGTGCTGAACGCCGAGGAGTTGGATCGCCGGGGCGCCGATCCGATGATGCTGGACCTGCTGCGCTGGCACGGCGCGGAGGAGGTCGAGCACCGCTCGGTGGCCTTCGACCTCTTCATGCACGTGGACGGCAACTACCGCCGCCGCGCCAGGACCTGGGCCACCGCCTTCACCGCGCTGGTCTTCCTGTGGCAGCGCGGGTCGCGCTACTTCATGGAGCACGACCCCGAACGGCCCGGCTCCAAGGCCTCGTTCGGCCAGTTCCACCGCGCCGGCCGCAAGGGCACCCTGCCCTCCACGGGCGCCATGCTGAAGTCGATCCCGACGTACCTCTCGCGTACGTACCACCCCTCGCAGGAGGGCTCGACGGCCCAGGCCGTCGCCTACCTGGCCTCCTCCCCCGGCGCGAACGGCGGTTTCACGGCATGAGGCGGGGCACGGCGGCGACCGTGGTGGCGCTGGCGGGCACGGCGTGGCTGGCGAAACGGGCGATCGGCCGGCGCATCAACGGCGGCTCGCCGCTCTGGCCGCTGCCGGCGCTGGAGAACCCGGTGTCGGGCTACTCGCCGCGCCGCTGGATCCCCACGCTGATCGTCTCCCGTACGGAGCCGGCGCAGGGCGTGCTGTCCCTGGTGCTGGAGTCCCCGGAGCTCCCCCCGTGGGCCCCGGGCGCGCACGTGGACGTGGCGCTCCCCTCGGGCGTGGTCCGCCAGTACTCCCTGTGCGGCGACCCGGCCGCACAGGGCCGCTACACGATCGCGGTCCGGCTCGTCGAGGACGGCCGCGGGGGCTCGCGCGAGGCGCACGCGCAGCTGGTGGAGGGCGCGGAGCTGTCCGTCCGCCCGCCGCGCAACCGGTTCCCCCTGGAGCCCTCCCCCTCGTACGCCTTCGTCGCGGGCGGCATCGGCATCACGCCGATCCTGCCGATGCTGCGGGCGGCCACGGCGGCGGGCGCCGACTGGACCCTGCTGTACGGGGGCCGCTCGCGCACCTCGATGCCGTTCCTGGCGGAGCTCGAGGCGTACGGGGACCGGGTCACGATCCTCCCGGAGGACGAGGCGGGCCTCCCCGACCTGGCCCCGCTCTCCGGGAGCCCCGAGGGCACCCTGGTCTACTGCTGCGGCCCGGCGCCGCTGATGGAGGCGGTCCGGGCGGCGGCCCCCGCGGGGGTCCCGGTCCACCTGGAGCGCTTCTCCCCGGCGGCCGGGGCGGGCGACGCGAAGCCCTTCACGGTGGAACTCCACCGCTCGGGCCGGACCGTCGAGGTCGCGGCGACGGAATCCACCCTGGCCGCGGTGCGCCGCGAGCTGCCGGACACCCCGTACTCCTGCGAACAGGGCTTCTGTGGCACCTGCCTGCACCGGGTCCTGTCGGGGGAGGTCGACCACCGGGACGCGCTGCTCACGGACGGCGAACGTGAGGACTCGATGCTCCTGTGCGTCTCGCGCGCGGCCGCGGACCGCCTGGTCCTGGACCTGTAGGGGCCCGGCCACGGGCACGTGAACGCGGGAAGGCCCCGGAGACCGAAGTCTCCGGGGCCTCGTGCCGTCGCCTTACGGTGCGGGGGTGGCGGCCTCCTTCTTGAGGAGTGCGTGCCGTCCGTCACCGGTCCAGGTGGCGAGGACCTTCAGACCGCCCTGGTCCTTCACCTCTATGCCGACGGTGCCGCCGCCGGTGAAGCGCAGGTCGACCCGGGACTCGTCCCCGATGTTGGTGAGCACCCACTCTCCGCTGCCCGCGACGAGTCCCTTGCCGGGTGAGGTGACCCCCCCGCCCGGCAGGGCGTCCGCGCGCAGCTTGTCGGCCGCGAAGGTGCCGTCCTCCTTCAACGTCACTCCGCCGATCGACCCGTCCTTCCAGCCGCCGACCATCTCGGCACGCTGGACGCCGGCGGCGTCCTTCAGCGATGGCCCGCCGCCGGAGGACCCGCACCCCGACACGGTCGTGATCAGGGCCAGCGTCCACAGGAGCGTGCGCACCGCGATGCGCCGGCGTCCGGTCATTCCGGTGTCCTTCATCAGTACCTCAGGGTCTCTCGCCACGACACGGTCAGGTTCCTCCGCCGCGCGAAGCCACCGATGCCTCCCTCGTCGAACTGGGAGACGATCAGGGTATCCAGGCCGTCGTAGCCGGTCACCAGGTGTGCGAAGGACGAGAGGTCCGTCTCCTCCCTGACGGTGAACTCCACCTGGACCCCTTCGTCCGAGGTGGCCACCACGCGACCCGTGATCTTGAACGAGCCGAGCAGGACCTTCATGGAGTTCGGGTCCTCCAGGCCGTTCCCCATGCTGCGCAGGTCCTGGTACAGCTGGCCGGCGAACTCCATCCCCTCGAGGTCGGAAATCGAATAGTTGGCGAGGTTGTCGAAGTAGCCCTCGTTGGTCGACTTGGACAGCTCCATGGCCTTGGTGCGGGCGTCCTCAGCCAGCTTCGTCGCGGCCAGTTGCATGGCCAGCGTGGAGCCGTCGCCGAAGGTCAAGTCGGTGGGGCCGAGGCCCGACACCCACAGGGCCGCGACATCCTGGACCGACACGTCGGGCGCCAGCGTGCTGGCCGCCGGTTCCGTGCACGCCAGCAGGATCGGGTCGGCCTGGCACATCTGCGAGTGGAGCCGATGCGTCTCCGCCGCCGCCTCTGCCTCCTGCTGCTGGATCTTCAGGAAGAGCGGGGTGAGGATCGGGTCGTAGACCACGGGCATCATGTTGCTGCCGAGGAGGCCCTTGGGCTTCCCGCCCCCCCGACGACCGGGCCCCCGCGCTCTGCGCCCTGGCCGCCTCGGCGAGGGCGGCGGCCAGGGCGCAGAGCGCGGGGGCCCGGTCGTCGGGGGCGGTTTCGGTGAGGGCGGGCAGGTGGCGTTCGTAGAAGCCGGTGTCGAGCCGCCCGGCGGTGAACTCGGGGTGCCGCAGGGACCGTACGAGGAGTTCGCGGTTGGTGGTGAGCCCGTGGATCCGGGCTCCGGCGAGGGCGCGGGCGAGGGCCCGGACGGCCTCGGCGCGGGTCGGGGCGTGCGCGATGACCTTGGCGAGCATGGGGTCGTAGTGGATGGAGACGGCGTCCCCGTCGGTGAATCCGGTGTCCACGCGGACCTCGCCGGGGACCGCGAGGGTGTGCAGCGTCCCGGTCTGCGGGCGCCAGTCCTGGGCCGGGTCCTCGGCGTAGAGGCGGGCCTCGACGGCATGCCCGGTGGGCCGGGGAGGGGTCAGGGGCAGCGGGGCGCCTTCGGCGATCCGCAGTTGCAGCGCGACGAGGTCGAGCCCGAAGACGGCCTCGGTGACGGGATGTTCCACCTGGAGTCGGGTGTTCATCTCCAGGAAGAAGGGGCGGCCGTCCGCGGTGACGAGGAACTCGACGGTGCCCGCGCCCTGGTACGAGACCGCCCGCGCGGCGGCGACGGCCGCCTCGGCCAGGCTCGCGCGCAGGGCTTCGGGCAGGCCGGGCGCCGGGGCCTCCTCGATGACCTTCTGGTGGCGGCGCTGGAGGGAGCAGTCGCGGGTGCCGAGTGCCCAGACGGTGCCGTGGGAGTCGGCGAGGATCTGCACTTCGACGTGGCGGCCCCGTTCGATGTAGGGCTCGGCGAAGACCTCGCCGTCACCGAAGGCGGAGCGCGCCTCGGCGGAGGCGGCTTCCAGTTCCTCCTTGAGCGCGTCCAGGTCCCGTACGACCCGCATCCCGCGGCCTCCGCCGCCCGCCGCGGCCTTGAGGAGCAGGGGGAGGTCGGCGGCGGTGGCGGTGTGCGGGTCGACGGGCTCCAGGAGGGGGACGCCGGCGGCGCGCATCAGCTCCTTGGCCCGGGTCTTGGACGCCATGGCCTCGATGGCCCGGGGCGGCGGGCCGATCCAGGTGAGTCCGGCGGCCTGGACCTCGCGGGCGAAGCCGGCGTTCTCGGAGAGGAAGCCGTAGCCGGGGTGGACGGCGTCGGCGCCCGCCGCGAGGGCGGCCTTGATGACGAGGTCGCCGCGCAGGTAGGTGTCGGCGGGGGCCGCGCCGGGCAGCCGTACGGCCGCGTCGGCCTCGCGCACGTGCAGGGCGTCTGCGTCGGGGTCGGAGTGGACGGCGACGGTGGCCAGGCCGAGGGCGCGGGCGGTGCGGAAGACGCGGACGGCGATCTCGCCGCGGTTGGCGACGAGGACGGAGGTCAGGTTCTTCAGGTTCGTCATGTGCGGGCTCACATCCGGAAGACGCCGAAGCCGCCACGGGCGCCCTCGACGGGGGCGTTGTGGACGGCCGACAGGCACAGGCCGAGGACGGTTCGGGTGTCGCGCGGGTCGATGACCCCGTCGTCGTACAGCCGGCCGGACAGGAACATCGGCAGGGACTCGGACTCGATCTGCGCCTCGACGAAGGCGCGCATGCCGGCGTCGGCCTCTTCGTCGTAGGGCTGTCCCTTCGCGGCCGCCGACTGGCGGGACACGATCGAGAGCACTCCGGCGAGCTGGGCGGGGCCCATGACGGCGGACTTGGAGCTGGGCCAGGCGAAGAGGAAGCGGGGCTCGAAGGCGCGGCCGCACATGCCGTAGTGGCCGGCGCCGTAGCTGGCGCCGATCAGAACGGAGAGGTGGGGGACCTTCGAGTTCGACACCGCGTTGATCATCATCGAGCCGTGCTTGATGATGCCGCCCTGCTCGTACTCCTTGCCGACCATGTAGCCGGTGGTGTTGTGGAGGAAGAGCAGCGGGATGTCCCGCTGGTTGGCGAGCTGGATGAACTGGGCGGCCTTCTGCGACTCCGCGCTGAACAGCACGCCTTGGGCGTTGGCGAGGATGCCGACCGGGTAGCCGTGGAGGGTGGCCCAGCCGGTGACCAGGCTGGTGCCGTAGAGGGGCTTGAACTCGTCGAAGTCGGAGGCGTCGACGATGCGGGCGATGACCTCGCGGGGGTCGAAGGGGGTCTTGAGGTCGGCGGGGACGATGCCGAGGAGTTCCTCGGGGTCGTGGAGGGGTTCTTCGGCGCGCACCGGATCGGCGTGGGCCTTGCGGTGGTTGAGGCGGGCGACGACGCGGCGGGCCTGGCGGATGGCGTCGTGCTCGTCGAGGGCGTAGTGGTCGGCGAGGCCGGAGGTCCGGGCGTGCATGTCGGCTCCGCCGAGGGACTCGTCGTCGCTCTCCTCGCCGGTGGCCATCTTGACGAGCGGCGGACCGCCGAGGAACACCTTCGAGCGGTCCTTGATCATGATGGTGTGGTCGGACATGCCGGGGACGTAGGCGCCGCCCGCGGTGGAGTTGCCGAAGACGACGGCGATGGTGGGGATGCCTGCCGCCGAGAGCCGGGTGATGTCGCGGAAGATCGCGCCGCCCGGGATGAAGATCTCCTTCTGGGAGGGGAGGTCCGCGCCGCCGGACTCGACGAGGCTGATGCAGGGCAGCCGGTTCTGGCGGGCGATCTCGTTGGCCCGCAGGGCCTTCTTGAGGGTCCAGGGGTTGCTGGCGCCGCCCCGGACGGTGGGGTCGTTGGCGGTGACCAGGCATTCGACGCCCTCGACCGTGCCGATGCCGGTGACCATCGAGGCGCCGACCGGGTAGTCGCTGCCCCAGGCGGCGAGCGGGGACAGCTCCAGGAACGGGGTGTCCGGGTCGAGCAGCAGCTCGATGCGCTCGCGGGCGAGGAGCTTGCCGCGCGTCTTGTGGCGGGCGGTGTACTTCTCGCCGCCGCCGAGCAGGGCTCCGGCGTGCGCGGAGTCGAGCTCGGCGAGGCGTTCCAGGGCGGCGGTACGGGCCTGCGCGTGCTCGGGGGCGAGCGGGTCGACGGCGGTCTTGAGGCGGGTCACGGGGTCCCCTCCGGGGCGGTGGTGGGTACGGGGACCTCCGGGGGCGGCCCGAGCAGGGCGACGGGGATGTCCACGTGCCGGGAGCGGAGCCACTCGCCGAGGGCCTTGGCCTGGGGGTCGAAGCGGTGGCCCGAGGCGACGCCGTCGCCGAGGACGCCGGTGACGGTGAAGTTGAGGGAGCGGAGGTTGGGGAGCTCGGCGCGGGTCACGTCCAGCGGGGCCGTCTCGGGGAGCAGCCGCCGGAAGGCGTCGACGGTGAGGGTGTCGCGGAGCCACTCCCAGGCGGGGGCGCTCTCGGCCCACACCCCGACGTTGGCGTCGCCGCCCTTGTCCCCGCTGCGGGCGCCGATCAGCCGCCCCAGCGGCACCCTGCGGGTGGGGCCCCGGCTGAAGACGTTCCCCCTCCTCTCCGCCGGCGCGGAGGGGTACCGGCTGGCCGTGCGCAACCGCCACCGCGCCGACCAGGCCGACCGGCTCTCGCCCCGCCTGCACGTCGGAGCCCCGCTGCGGGTCTCCGCCCCGGGCGGCCGCTTCACCGCCGAGAGCGCGGCACCCTTCACGCACTTCCTGGCCGCCGGGGTGGGCCGCCCGCTCCGCCCGGGGGCTCGGGCGGCTTCGGGGACGCGGGAGGCTCCGGTTCCGGGGGCTCCGGCGGTTCCGGTGGGTCCGGGAGCGTGCCTCCGGAGCCCCCGCACAAGCCCTGGTGGCGCTCGGTACCCCGGCTCGCCACCACGATCGTCGCCATCGCGGCCGCCGTGACCCTGGCCGTCGTGCTGACCAGGCCGAGCGGCGGGGGCGGCACCACCACCTCGCAGGGCAGCGAGGTGTTCCTGCAGCCCGCCGCGGCCTCCGGACCGGACCCCTTCCCCGAGTCCACGGCGGCCAAGCAGGCCACGCCGCCGCCGGAGAGCCCGCCGCCCGAGAGCCCGCCGCAGAGCCGGCAGCCGTCGAAGGACCCGTCGGCCAGGGGGACCACGGGGACGACTCCGGGGACCACGGTCACCCGCGTCTCCGGATCCTCGCCCACCCTGTTCGGGGGCACGAGGGACGTCGCCAGCTGCGATGTCGAGAAGCAGATCCAGGTGCTGTCGGCGCAGCCCTCCAAGAACGCCGCGTTCGCCTCGGCGCTCGGCATCCAGCCGACGGCCGTGCCGGGGTACCTGCGCTCGCTCACCCCGGTCCAGCTGCGGATGGACACCCGGGTCACGAACCACGGATACCGGGACGGCAGGCCCACCAGCTACCAGGCGGTGCTCCAGGCCGGGACGGCCGTGCTCGTGGACGACCGGGGGGTGCCGAGGGTCCGCTGCGCGTGCGGGAACCCGCTGGGCGAGCCGGTGGCGCTGCAGGCCAATCCGAAGCGGTTCGGACAGCCGTGGACCTCGTACCGGCCCGCGCAGGTGGTGGTCATCGCACCGTCCGTGACCATCGTGAACAAGTTCGTGATCTACGACCACAACAACAGCACCTGGTACGAGCGTGACCGGGGCGACCACCGGGGCGGCAGGCACGACAAGCCCATCCCGCCGCCGGTGATCACGACCCCGCCGATCACGTTTCCGCCGCCGGTGACCTCGCCGCCGCCGACTTCGCATTCCCCGTCGGTCTCGCCGTCGGAGTCGCCGTCGAAGTCGCCGTCCGAGTCGCCGTCCGAGTCCCCGTCGAAGTCGCCCTCTGAGTCTCCGTCGGAGTCCCCGTCCGAGTCGGCTTCCGAGTCTCCGTCGGAGTCTGCGTCCGAGTCGGCTTCCGAGTCTCCGTCGGAGTCGGTCTCGCCGTCCGAGTCCGGCACGCGATCATCCTCTGAATCGCCCTCGGAATCGCCGTCGAAGTCCGCCTCCGAGTCGCCTTCGACCTCCCCGTCCGCCTCCGAGTCAGAGTCAGAGTCCGCCTCGCCCTCGGCGAAGGTGCGGTCCGCGACCCCGGAGTCCTCGTCGCCGTCGGCGCCGCGGAGCTCGGCGGAACCACAAACTCCGGCCCCGCCCAAGACCTCCTCGGCGGCGCCGGAGCCCAAGCCGCCGGTGACGTCGGCGCAGCCTGAGCTGCCGCCGGCCCCGCCGGTCGTACCGTCCCCGGTCCAGCCTCCGCCTCCGCCGCCCCCTCCGCCGCCGTCATCGACCCTGATCGTGCCTCCGTCTCCGCCTCCTCCGCCGCCCTCCCCGGACCAGCCGGGAACCGACGAGGGAGCCGACGCCGGAAGCGATGCGGGTACCGGCGGCCGCTGAAGCGGCACCGCACGGCCTGCCTCCCCGAGGGCCAACCGGCCCTCGGGGAGGCTTCGCCGTGCGTCAGCGCACGCGGCCGTACATGTTCGGGTTGTACGCGCTGAAGCTGGAGACGCGGACCTGCTTGCCCGGGCGCGGAGCCTCGATGTACTTGCCGTCGCCGAGGTAGACCGCGACGTGGTGGATGCCCGACACGTTTCCGTTCGAGGTCCAGAACACCAGGTCGCCGCGGCGCAGTTCGGAGCGGGAGATCGGGGTCGTGGCGCGGTACTGGTCGGAGGCGACGCGGGGGAGGGAGATGCCCGCGGAGCGGTAGGCCGCCTGGACCAGGCCCGAGCAGTCCCAGCCGTGCGGGCCGTTGCCGCCCCAGACGTACGCGTCGCCGAGATGGCTGTTCGCGAAGGAGATCGCGCCCTCGGTGCCCTGGCGAAGGGGACTGCCTGAGCCGGACGGGGCGCCGCCGGAGCCGCCCGAGCTGCCCGAGCCGCCCGTGGAGCCGGACGAGCCCGAGGAGCCCGAGGAGCCGGTGCGGCCGGCGTTGCGCTCGTACTTGTCCTTGTGGCTGGTCCAGCGCCACCAGCCGGTGGCGTCCTTGTACCAGTACACGCGGTCCGTCGCGTCCCAGCCCGCGCGGCCGCGGAAGGCCGGCTCCGAGGTGCGTACCGGGGAGGCGGCGGACGAGGAGGGCTTGGCGGCGGACGAGGAGGGCTTGGCGGCCGCGGAAGCGCCGCTGTTCGCCGCGTACTTGCTGTAGTGCTGGGTCCAGCGCCACCAGCCGGTCGCGTCCTTGTACCAGTACTTCGAGCCGTCCCAGCCCGCCTTGGCCGGCGCGGGCTCGGCGGACGCGGTGGTCACACCGGTGCCCATCAGCAGGGTGGCGCCGACGGCCGCGACCACGGCCCCGCGCAGGGTGCAGCGACGGCGACGGGCCGTGGAGGTCACGGCCGTCGTGCCGCGGGCACAGCCTGCGCAGTCGCAGACGTCGGGTATTTCCTCGGTGAACTCGGGCGTGCGCATGCGTGGTTCCTCTCTCATCGGGGGTGTGCTCTCAGCGGGCGTCGGCGGCAGGGCCGCGCGCCGTGTAGAAGGCCACGGTCAAGTCCTTGACCAGTGCCTTGCGTTCGTAGTCGTCCAGGCCTACGAGCCCCCGGTCGGACATCCGGTGAACGGTGTCGTCGACCGCGTCGAGCACGGAGGTGAGGACGGTGTCCCGGTGCCGGGCGTCGATCGAGGCGACTTGGCGGCGCTGCATCGCGGCGGCGACCTCGGGCGCGTACTCGATCCGCAGCGGCCGGGCGGAGAAGACCTCGACGCCGACCGCCTTGCACTCGGCGGCGAGCAGCCGGGTCAGTTCGTCGCCGACGGCCTCGGTGTCGCGCAGGGTCCGGGGTTCGGCCGGCTCCGGGCCGAAGGAGTCGGCGGGCATCCGGGAGAGCACCCGGGCGGTCGCGGACTCCACCTGCCCGCGCAGATAGTCGGTGTGGTCGTCCACGGCGAGCAGGGCGCGGGCGGTGTCCTTGATCCGCCACACGACGAGGACGACGGCCCGCAGTGCGGTGCCTTCGGCGTCGACGACGGGGAGCGGCTCGCTGCGCCAGTGGCGCAGCCGGACGTCGACCCGCGTGTGCCGGGGCAGCGGGTTGGACCAGAGGAGACCGGTACGCCGGATCGTGCCCCGGTAGCGGCCGAAGAGGGTCAGTGACCAGGCCCGGCCGGCGCGGCCCCGGCGCAGTCCGCAGAGGGCGGCCAGGACGATCGCCGCGCAGCCGCCGACGAGGGCGAGCGGCCAGGCCTCGGCGGGGGAGGCGGAGGCGGAGGCGCGGAGGTCCTCGTGGTGCGCGAGGGTGGCGGCGCCGGCCGCGGCGAGCGAGGCGGCGAACAGGGCCCACCAGCCGGAACAGGCGCGCGCGGGGTGTTCGCCGAGCTCGGGGTCGAGGACGGCGGGCAGGGTGCGTGGGGAGGGCGCCGGCGCCGATGGGGAGGCGCGCCCGCGAACTCGTCGACCAGGGAACCCCGATCGACTCCGCCTGCCGCATCATCATCCTCGAAGACCAACTCGAAGAAGCCCAACGCATCAACGCCGAATACCGCCGCGCCGGCGAATCCTCCGCCCCACCGGCATCGGCATCGGCATCGGCATCGGCCTGAGGTGATCGTGCCCGTCGGCAACGGCGGGCTCCCGATCTTCAAGCATTCCCGAGGTGACGGGGGTGCGCAGGCGCATGACCTCTTCGGCCTCTCCTCTTGCCGCACCCTCCGGCACCGCGAGCCGGACCCGAATGCCCTCCCTGCGCCCGCCGCACGGGCCCAGAGGGCGACGTTCGTACCACTGCGGCCTCGTCGTCCTTCTCGCCGCGGCGGGGACTCCGGCCCGGAATCCTCTGCGGACTCGGTTGCGCAGCAGGCACCGGGGCATGCGGTCGGGCAGACGCGAACCGGTGGTGCACCGAGCCACCACGCCCGGTCGCCGAGGACGAGGACGAGGAGATGCTCTGTGAGCGGAGTGTGGATGTACGCGCAGGACAGCGGCTACACGCCCGGGCAGTCACTGGTGGGATTCACCGTGGAAGCCGCTGACGGTGTCATCGGGCACGTCGACCGGCAGCAGGACCAGCCCGGCATGCAGCACCTGGTGGTCGACACCGGTGTGTGGGTGTTCGGCAGGAGCGTCCTGATCCCGGCCGGCGCCGTCACCCACATCGACACCGAAGCGCAGGCGGTGAAGGTCTCGGGCACGCAGGAAGACATCAAAGCCGCGCCCCGGTTCACCACCGACAGCGAAACAGCCGACCACACCTACCTGTCCGCGGTCGGCGACCACTACGTCTCCCTGCGCCGCCCGCCCGCGCCCGCACCCGAAGCCGGTCGGCAAAGCACCGGCCCCACACAACCGGGCAGGCATGCACCGCCACGTCATCGTGCTCAGTAGGCAGCGAGGAAGACGGCGATGCAGTGCGCGGTGAAAGCTGCCACGGTCAGGGCGTGGAACACCTCGTGGTAGCCGAACCAGCGGGGTGAGGGGTCGGGGCGCTGGAGGGCGTACACGACCGCGCCCGCACTGTAGAGCAGCCCGCCCGTCACGATCAGGGTGAGTACGGCCGCGCCGCCGCTGTGCAGGAAGTCGGGCAGGTAGCGCACCGGTGCCCAGCCCAGGGCCAGGTAGCAGGGCGTGTACAGCCAGCGGGGCGCTCCGATCCACAGGACGCGGAAGGCGATGCCGGCCAGAGCGCCCGTCCACACGATCCACAGGAGGACGGACCGCTGGTCAGGGGCGAGAAGGAGGACGGCGAGCGGGGTGCAGGTGCCGGCGATGATCAGGAAGATGTTGGCGTGGTCGAGGCGGCGCAGGACGGCCTCGCCGAGCGGTCCCCAGGTGCCGAGGTGGTAGACGGCGCTCGTCCCGAACAGCAGCCAGGCGGTGACGGCGTACACGGTGCAGGCCACGGTGGCCTGTGGTGTTCCTGCCATGCAGATGAGTACGATGCCCGCGGCCAGCGACGCGGGGACCATGCCGGCGTGGAGCCAGCCCCGTAGCTTCGGCTTGATCGGCTCCACCAGATCGGCCGCTCGCTCGAGCAGGCCGGCGGGAGGCTCGGAGCCCTCGCTGCCTCCATCCGTCGGTGCGGAGACAACATGGCCGGCTTCGGCGTCGTCCCGGGGCACTACTTCCCGTCCTGACTCGTGCTGCTGGGCATCACTGGCAACCATGAGTCCATGCTAGGAGCCTGTCCGGAGCGGCATTGCCCGAGGTGTGCCGCAGTCCTCCGGCGCGGCATCGCCGGGCGCGGCTGGTTCGGCCGCCTCTTGGTTGCGGGCCTGGCGATCCGCCGCCAACTGGGGCCGTGGAACTCGTGTAATCCGGCGGGTCAGGGGAACGATCTGGACTTCCGAACGGGCCTCTCCGCTCTCCTACGTCCAAGGACCGCCGATGCTTCCCGAGTTCCGCTCCCACGCGTCCGCCCCCCTTTCCCATCAGCTGGAACAGCGGCTGGGACTGGACCCACGCCTCGAAGCCGGCCACATCGACGTGGAGCGCGTCGCGGACATCGCCGTCGTCGCATCGGCACACTCCGACGGATACGCGGCCACCGCACACCTCCTCGGCCTGCTGGCCGCGCTCCCCGCCCCCACCGAGTCCGGTGAGCACTTCTGGTCGGACCTGTGGAGGTCCTCGGGCTCCCTCTACCTCCTGCCCGCCAACATCAAAGCGTGCGTGCTGAGTTCACTGGCAGGAGAAGGCACCGGCCTGGCCGGCCAGATCCTCTCGGCCTTCGACGAGATGACCCCGCCCCAGCGCATCGCGGCCGCAGAAGTCATCGGCCAGGCACTCGCCGAGTCCGACCACCTCCCCGACCTCAAAACGCAGGTCATCGGCGAGCTGTGGCTCCGCGACCTCGAACTCACCGCCTGGCGCGTCCTGCACGCGGACCACAAATCAGCCGACCCGTCCAGGCGGAAGGCCTTCCTCGACGCGTGGACGAGCATCTGATCCGCAACGTCACCCGTGCCGTTCGGCCCCGGCCGCACCCGTAGAACCGATGAGGGGAGGGATCACCGGCGTACCCCTCCTCTCACCCGGCCTTGGGGTACACCGGTACAGCCAGGTTCGGTGGTAGTCCCCTGGGCCGCGCCCTGAACGCCTTCGCGTTCTTCACGGTCCAGTCGAACCTGATCGTGGGCGCAACGTGCTTGCTGCTCGCCATCAACCCGGACAGGTCCTCGACCGTGTTCCGGGTGTTCAGGCTGATCGGCCTGGTAGGAATCACAGTCACCGGCATCGTCTTCCACGTCGCGCTGCGCGGACTGGGTCGCGGCGCCCGGCACGGTCCGGGACCGCCCGGCACGGATTCGATCCCACTCCTAGTGCTGTGGCCGGGAAGGTTTGCCGGGTCGCGGTGTCCGGTGCGGTGCCCCTCCCCCAGCTACCGCCGGGAGGGGCCCCCGGGCGGAGGGCCGCCGCTTGTACTGGACGTACTTCGGTGGTCCGACAACGCGGCGAGGTGCCGTGCCGGGCGCCGCGACCCGGTGAACCTTTCCGGTCACAGCACTAGAGCGGGTGTCGCAGGTACGAATCCTGCCGAGGGCACAAGCGCAAAGGCCCCCAGCCGATCTTGGCTGGGGGCCTCTGGTATCTGCCGCTGGCATCGCCCAGCCGTCCGGGGTTTACCGCGTCAGGTCGGCGTAGAAGATGACGTTGTTCGTGCGGTGGCCGTTCTTGAGGGCGCCGCCGCAGGTCAGGAGGCGGAGTTCGGGGCGGGGGGTGTCGCCGTAGACCTTGGCCGTGGGGAAGGCCTTCTTGTCTACGTCCTCGATCTCGCGGATCTTGAACCTCGCCGTCCTGCCGTCCTCGCGCGGGACCTCGATCACGTCGCCGAGCTTGATGTCCTTCACGTTCCTCATCAGGGCCGGACCGTACTTCGTGTCGAAGTGGGCGACGAGGACGGACACGCCCTTCTCGCCCGGGGTGACGCCCCCGGTCCACCAGCCGGGGTTGTTCGCGTCAGTGTCGGCGTCGGGCACGCCCAGTTCGCCGGCCGCGTCCACCTTCAGGTCGACCATCTTCTTCGCGTCCACGCCCGCCGCGTCGATCTTCATCCCGGTCGGTCTTGAGGTGGGGCGGACTGGAAGACCAACCCCGCCACCCAGATCAAGTGGGGCCTGGACTACATGAACTCCCGCTACGGCAGCCCCACCGGCGCCTGGAGCTTCTGGCAGACCCACCACTGGTACTAAGCCACCAGCGGCAGCAGACCCGGCGGCGCGACCGCCCTGGCCCTTGTAGTCGAAGCGGTGCCTGACCCCGCTTCGACCACAGGGCCCAGGGCCCGGTGCGCACGCATGCGAAGGCCCCGGCGGCCGACCTCCCCAGGTCCGGCCTCCGGGGCCTTCGCGATCCCATCCCACAGGGTCCGATGGCGGCGCAGCCGGAGCTACAGCCGCTGGATGATGGTGCCCGTCGCCAGCGCGCCGCCCGCGCACATGGTGATCAGGGCGAATTCCTTGTCGCGCCGCTCCAGCTCGTGCAGCGCGGTGGTGATCAGCCGGGCTCCGGTGGCGCCGACGGGGTGGCCGAGGGCGATGCCGCCGCCGTTGACGTTGACCTTCTCCAGGTCCTGGTCGAAGACCTGGGCCCAGCTGAGGACGACGGAGGCGAAGGCCTCGTTGATCTCGACGAGGTCGATGTCCTTGAGCGACATGCCGGCCTTGCCCAGCACCGCGCGGGTCGCGTCGATCGGCCCGTCCAGGTGGAAGTGCGGGTCGGAGCCGACCAGCGTCTGCGCGACGATCCGGGCGCGCGGCCGCAGCTTGAGCGCGCGGGCCATCTTGCGCGAGGCCCACATCACGGCGGCGGCGCCGTCGGATATCTGCGAGGAGTTCCCGGCGGTGTGCACGGCCGTCGGCATGACCGGCTTGAGCCGGGCGAGCGCCTCCATGGAGGTGTCGCGCAGGCCCTCGTCCCGGTCGACCAGCCTCCACATGCCCTGGCCGGCGGCCTGCTCCGCCTCGGTGGTGGGCACCTGCACGGCGAAGGTCTCGCGCTTGAACCGCTCCTCGGCCCACGCCGCCGCGGCCCGCTGCTGGGAGAGCACGCCCAGCGTGTCCACGTCCTCGCGGGTCAGCCCGCGGTGGCGGGCGATGCGCTCGGCGGCCTCGAACTGGTTCGGGAGGTCGACGTTCCACTCGTCCGGGAAGGGCTTGCCGGGTCCGTGCTTCGATCCCGACCCCAGCGGCACGCGACTCATGGCCTCGACCCCGCAGGCGATGCCGATGTCCATGACCCCGCCGGAGATCATGTTGGCGACCATGTGGTTGGCCTGCTGGGAGCTGCCGCACTGACAGTCCACGGTGGTCGCGGCGGTCTCGTACGGGAGGCCCATGGCCAGCCAGGCGTTGCGGGCGGGGTTCATCGACTGCTCGCCGGCGTGGGTGACGGTGCCGCCGACGATCTGCTCGACGCAGTCGGGCTGGATGCCGGTGCGGGCGAGGAGCTCGCGGTAGGTCTCGCCGAGAAGGTAGGCGGGGTGAAGATTGGCGAGCGCGCCCCCGCGCTTGCCGATGGGGGTGCGTACGGCTTCGACGATGACGGGTTCCGCGGCCATGAGCTCGTCCTCTCCTGCTCCTGCGTAGCGCACAGCGCGCAGCGCGCATCGGCTAGCGCGCCTCAGCTTGCGGGCGGGCCGTCCCGGCGGCTCCACCCGAACTAGTACGCGTTCTAGTTCTCCCCGCAGTCTTATGACCAGAAGGCCCGGTACGCAAGGGTCTTGCACGTGGCTTACACGGATTCCACACGCAACAGTTGGCGCGGGGCCCCTTGTCACTTCTAGAACTCGTTACTACCTTCAAGCCAACTTCTGATGGGCCGTCAGACTCTGGAGTCGCCCCGATGACCTGCCCCGTGCTGCCCGAAGGCTTCGACGCCACCGACCCGGACGTGCTCCAAGACCGGGTGCCCTACCCCGAGTTCGCGCAGTTGCGGCAGACGGCGCCCGTCTGGTGGTGCCCGCAGCAGCGGGGCATCACCGGCTTCGACGACGAGGGGTACTGGGCCGTCACCCGGCACGCGGACGTCAAGTACATCTCGACGCACCCCGAGCTCTTCTCCTCCACCACGAACACGGCGATCATCCGCTTCAACGAGCACATCCAGCGCGAAGCCATAGATGCCCAGCGCCTGATCATGTTGAACATGGATCCGCCGGAGCACACCCGCGTACGCCAGATCGTGCAGCGCGGCTTCACCCCGCGGTCCATCCGCGGGCTCGAGGACGCCCTGCGCGACCGCGCCCGGAAGATCGTCGCGGAGGCCGTCGAGGCCTCGGCGGACGGCAGCTTCGACTTCGTCACCCAAGTGGCGTGCGAGCTCCCGCTGCAGGCCATCGCCGAGCTGATCGGCGTACCGCAGGAGGACCGGTCCCGGATCTTCGACTGGTCGAACAAGATGATCGCGTACGACGACCCCGAGTACGCGATCACCGCCGAGGTCGGCGGCAACGCGGCGGCGGAGCTCATCGGTTACGCGATGAACCTGTCCGCGGCCCGCAAGGAGTGTCCGGCCAAGGACATCGTCACGCAGCTGGTGGCGGCCGAGGGCCAGGGCAACCTGGGCTCCGACGAGTTCGGCTTCTTCGTGCTGCTGCTGGCGGTCGCGGGCAACGAGACCACGCGCAACGCCATCAGCCACGGCATGCACGCCTTCCTGACCCACCCCGAGCAGTGGGAGCTGTACAAGGCGACCCGCCCCTCGACGGCGGCCGAGGAGATCGTGCGCTGGGCCACCCCCGTGGTGTCCTTCCAGCGCACCGCCACCCAGGACACCGAGCTCGGCGGCCAGAAGATCAAGGCGGGCGACCGGGTGGGGATGTTCTACTCCTCCGCCAACCACGACCCCGAGGTCTTCGAGAACCCGGACGCCTTCGACATCACCCGCGACCCGAACCCGCACCTGGGCTTCGGCGGCGGCGGCCCGCACTTCTGCCTCGGCAAGTCCCTGGCCGTCATGGAGATCGACCTGATCTTCAACGCCCTGGCCGACGCCCTGCCCGACCTGCGCCTCACCGGCGAGGCCCCGCGCCGGCTGCGCGCCGCCTGGCTGAACGGCATCAAGGAACTGCGGGTCAGCCACGGCTGACCCGTGATCCAGGACGGCAGGGGCCCCCACCTCCCACGCCCGGCCCCTGCCGTCCCTCGGCGCCTGCGGGCGTGTGCGGGTGGTTACCCGCGGGTCGTTACCGTCTCGCCGCCGTCGGGATCATTGCCTTGGCGGCGGCCCGGACCCCAGACTGCCCGGATGAACCTTGAGGACCCCAGCGCCAGACGCTGGCAGCGGCTGCCGACGACGTGGCGGCGGATGGTCGAGCAGAGCGGGTCCGAGCCCATGAGCCAGGGAGTCCTCGCGCTCATCGAGGCCGCCGGCGCGGAACCCCGGCTGCGCCGGCTGTACCCGTACACCAGCCACTTCACGCTGTGGTTCAGCGCCTCCTCGGGCCATCCCTTCGCCGTGACCGCACCGGCCGTGGAACCACTGCCCGACGGCCGCTTCCGCGTCCGGGGCCCCCGCCAGACCACGGTTCTGGGCGAGACGGACACGGCCCGGGCGGCGATAGCCCTCGTGGTGGCAAACCTCCCGACGGAATAACCCCGCCCCCCACACCACAACCCCACAGCCGGGGCCCGGCCCCGCACCCGGGCCGAACCCCGCAGCCCGGACCCGGCCCCTGTCCTTTATACAACTTTGACGATGCCGACGCACTCCTGCCCCCGTCCGCGCGCCGGCCCGCGTGTGCGCCAGTACGCACGCGGGCGCCGGGCCCGCCCCCAGCTCCATGCCGAGCCCGTCACCCGCCTCCCCGTCGGACACCACCCGGACCGCGTCGGCGTGCCGGCCGCCCCGGGACCACAGCCAGCGCCATTTGCCCCGCCACTCGGCGCCGGTGTCCTCGCGCTCCTGCGGGCAGCGCACCACCACCTGGTAGAGCAGCCCCAGGGGCCGGGGCCGGCCGCGGGGGCCGCGCGGGACCGGCCACTGGTCGAAGTCCGAGTCCAGCAGCTCGTACGGCACGTGGAACTCGATCCGCTCCACCTCCTGCGGCGGCCGCCCGGCCTCGGCGTGCCCGGCCGGTGCCCGGCCCGCGCTGCCGAGCCGGCGCAGGAGTTCCTCGCGGACCGCGTCCAGCGGGACGGGCTCGCCCTCCGACTCCCAGATGTGCTCGTACGCCTCCCGGCGGCCGGGCCCGCCCGCCGGCTCCCGCACCCGCCCCGGCTCGTCCCGGCGCAGCCACATCCGGGCCAGGAACCCGTCCTCGCCGCCCGGCGACGGCTCCAGCCGCACGTGCAGGGCCGTTCTGCGCGCGGGCGGGGGCGGGGGCAGGAGCACGGGCAGGGCGAGGCGTTCGAGGGTGGTGCTCACCCAGTCGCGCAGCAGGGCCGCCCACCGCTCGTCGCCCGCGCCGGCCCGCTCGCCGAGGAACCGTACGAAGGGCACCGCGAGCGGCATCCCGTCCGGGCCGCCGTGGCGTTCGTCGAGGTCCGAGGCCACCTCCAGCAGGGTGTCGCCGGGCAGCCCGCCCTGGAGCGGGGCCGCGCAGCCGGCCGCCCGGAACGCCCACACGTACGCCTCGTAGGCGCACCGGGGCAGGTCCCGGCCCTCGAAGAGCCTGCCGAGCCCGTCCCAGGCGGCCTGGTCCAGGCGGGCCGCGCGCGGCAGCGTCACCCCGGGCTGGTCCTCGTCGAGGAAGGAGCAGGCGTCCCAGTCCCGGTCCACGACGAACTGCGGGAGCTGCCAGCCCTCTCCGCGCTCGCGCAGTTCGCCGAAGGCACGGTGGATGGAGCGGGCCGTGTCGGCGAGCCCCTCGACGCCCTCCCGCACGGAGCGCCCGCCCAGTTCCCCGAGGAGCGCCTCCGTGAAGCGCCCCGCGCCGCGCTCCGCGTCGTTCTGCGCGGCCTCGCCCTCCCGGGAGGCGTACAGCCGGAACTGCCGCCGGCCGGGGACGGTGGCGCCGCCGCCGTAGTCGCTGCTGCCGAAGTTCCACCGGGCATCGCGCGGGGCGTCGACCCGGCAGGCGTCCACCAGGGCCGCCTGGAGCGGGAAGCGGCGGTGTTTGACGAGGTCGGTGCGCCACCAGCGCAGCGCGGAGTCGAGGTTGAGGTGGCGGATCCGGCCGGGCCGGGCGTCCGCGCAGGGCAGCATCAGCTCACCGCCGCGCGGATCGGTGTAGCCGTGCCCGGCCCAGAAGATCCAGAGCAGGTCACCGTCGCATTCGGGGAGTTCGTCGAGGAGCGCGGACTTCGCGTTCTCCTCGGTGGCGGGCCGGTACGTGCCGCGCAGGGCCTCCAGCCCCGGCGAGCCCGCCCAGTCGAGGGCGTCGGGGTCCTCGAGCGGGGAGAGCAGCAGCCTCACGTGGTCCGGCGGCACCTGTCCCGGCCCGGTCAGCCAGCGGGCGAACCGCAGGGCGTCGCGGGCCGGTCCGTGGAGGTTCCAGTGGTGGCTGACGGCATAGCTCTCGACCCCGGCGACGAGCGCGAAGGTGCGCCCGGGCCCCAGGGTCGGGGGCAGGAATCCCTGGGGGATCACCCGGTCTCCGCTTCGCCCACCGCCTGTTCGATGCGCGCGTAGAGCGCGTCCTGTTTCCAGTAGGCGCTGTGGCAGGCCGGGAACGGCTGGCGGCTGGAGATCTCGTGGTCGCTGACGCGCGGGTCACCCGCGAAGACCGGCTCGGCGAGGTAGGAGAGCACGTCCTGGCGGTCGTAGACGTTGAGCCAGCGCGGGAAGGCGTACGGGAGGGACGCGCCGGGCTCGATCCCCGCCAGCGCCCCGAGTTCGTGGAGGAAGGGCGCCTGCGAGCCGACGGTGACGAGCAGCGCGGCTCCGGGCACGGGCTCGCCGCGGGCGGCGGCGAGCGCGAGGAGGTCCACGAGGGCGACGCCGCCGAGGCTGTGGCCGATGAGCACGGTCGGTCCCTGCCCGGCGGTGATCCGTTCGCCGAGGAAGGCGCGCAGGTCGGCGCCCCGGGCCTGGTAGCGCAGGATGTCGCCGAGGGCGGGGGCGCTGCCGACGGTGAGGGAGCCGCGCCAGGCGTTGAGCAGCGGCTGGGTGGTGACGCGCTGGGCGAGGCGGCCGAGGACGGCCGCGGCGCGGGCGCCGGGGACCCGGGCGTCGCCGCCCAGGCGGGTGGTGAGCAGTTCGACGAGGCGGTCGCGCTCGGCTCCGGTGCAGTCGGCCTCGGCTCCGGCCGAGGCGAGCGCGGCGGCGGTCACCGCGCGGGCGAGGGCGGTGGCCAGCTCGCGGGCGTGCGGCTGCTCGGTGGCGCGGGCGCCGGCGCGGGCGGCCTCGGCCGAGCGGGCGACGGACTCCAGGGCTCCGGGGAAGCCGGCGGCGAGACCGGTGCCGAGCAGCAGCGCGGCCTGTTCCCCGCCGTCGGGGACCCCGCAGACGCCGGCCAGCAGGTCCAGCACCCGGGCCCCGGGTGAGCGGACGCCGGGCATGGCGAAGGGGTCGTCGGCCCCGGTCTCCCAGCCGGCCTCGGCCAGCACCCGCAGCTCGCACAGCGGGTCGGCGACGAGCAGGGCCCATTCGGCGGTCTCGGGGTCTCCCGGGACCGGGGCACCGTCGGGGGCGCGCAGTCCGGGGACGGACCGGCCGTCGGCGCCGAGGGTGGCGCCGAAGCGCTCGCCCCAGAAGCAGGAGTCGACGCAGGCGTCGGGGAACCGGGCGGTCAGCCGGTCCCGGACCAGCGCGAAGAGCGTGTCGTGCCGCTCGCGCCGCACCCCCGTGCCGTGCACAAACAGGAATCTCATCGCGGCTCCGCCCCCTCGCACCGTCGTCCCCCCGCTCGGCACGATAGCGCCGCTCGGCGAACAGGGCCCCTGGAACGTCGAGTTCACGGGTTCGCGTGCTCCGCGGGTTCTCGTGCTTCGCGCGCACCCACATCTATCAATCACCTGTGACATGTGAAATATTACTCGCGCTTCGATCCGAACTCCCGGAAAGGCCAGCCCCCTTGCGCAGACTCGCTGCGGTGGGAGCGGCGATATCCCTCGCCCTCCTCGCCGCCCCCGCACTCGCCGGCTCGACCCCCACGCACCGGTAGTCGTCACCCGCTGCCCCCGCGCCGACGTCATCCCCACCGGCTGATTTGACCCACCCCAGGGCGCCCGCGCACGTCGGCCCCGGAGCCCGGGGCCCGGAGCCCGGGGCCCGGAGCACGGGGCCCGGGGCCCGGAGCCCGGTGCCCGGAGCCCGGAGCCCGGAGCCCGGAGCCCGGAGCCCGGAGCCCGGAGCCCGGAGCCCGGAGCCCGGGGCCCGGAGCCCGGAGCCCGGAGCCCGGAGCCCGGAGCCCGGAGCCCGGAGCCCGGAGCCCGGAGCCCGGAGCCCGGAGCCCGGAGCCCGGAGCCCGGAGGACCGACCCTCATAAAGCCCTCCCCATCAATGCCTTCACCAAAAGACGCCCCCTACCGCCACCCCGGAACGAGGTAACCCGGAACGCCCGAAAAGAAAACTCCCATACCGGGCAACAGCCCTGGAAGCCGCCAAAGACATAGAACCAACGTCATAAGCAACTGCGCTGACGAAGCGCCAGCCCCCGTTATGATTGGGAGTGTCATAGATCAGGTGTACGTCCCGAGCAAGGGAGACACCGATGGGCACGATGATGGGTCGCCAGATCGAGTCGGTTGTTGAGGATTCGGTTTCCTCGGAGGCGGATTCGGCCGATGTCTTGGACATGGGTCCGAGGAAGAAGGCCGGCGGCGCCGGGGTGGACGTGGTGGCGTCGATTGCCGAGCTGGCGGCCGAGCAGGCCCGCGCGGGCGGGATGTAGCTGTTGGGCGAGGGCGGGCTGCTGCAACAGCTCACGAAGCACCTGCTGCAGGACGCCCTGGACGCGGAGATGGACGAGCATCTGGCCGCCACGACCGAACCCGGGAAACCCGCTCGCAGTGGTGGCAACGCCCGCAATGGCTGCCGGCCCAAGACGGTGCTGACCGAGGCCGGGCCGGTCACCGTCGAGGTCCCACGGGACCGGTGACGGCGCCGGGAACGCGGCGTGCTCGTGGCTGCACGACATCGTGATCGGCGGGAGCAGGCGGACCGGGTAGGTGTCAGCGATCTCCTGGCCGATGGATGCAGGCGATCGCCGTGTCGGTGATCAGCGGGAGATGGCGGCCGTGCTGCTCGAAGGAGCCGACGGGGAGCACGGCGACGCATGGCTGCTGGGGCCTGGAACGTCTGTGCTCGTGGCGGTCGGCAGCAGGTTCACAGGCGTACCAGGAGTTCTGCGACAGTATGACCCACACCCTGAGACCCGCCTCGATGGCGCTACCTTGCGGCCAGGTATGGAAGGCTGTACACATTCCTGGGATCTCAATGAGTCTCGCTTCGGGAGATACGCGACACCGAGGAGACGGCCATGGACCAGTCTGCCCGCGAGGAGCAGCTGCGCGCGGAGGCTGAACTGCATGGGGTTTCCCCAGCCGCGATCCAGCACGCGGTGGAGGTAATCGCAGCTGTCCAGCAGCGCGACAGGGATGACTATCGCGCCAATTTCGGCGGCGAACTCACCCTGGATCAGTGGTTTGAAGGGTACGGAACGCACGGCTTCAACCAGCTGCTCACGTACGCGGCGAATAAGTCTGGTCTAGGCGACGATGGGCCCGACGTGCTGCGCCGTGTGCTGACTGCCGCTGCGTTCGCGGAGCAGGGCGCCCCGAAGACGGACCACTAGGTGTTGGTGTGGCGCCATTCGGCCATCAGGACCTGGGTCGCGTCGCCGTAGGCGCGGGCGCGCTCCCAGACCTTGTGCCGCTCGGTGTGAAGCTGACGGGTCTCTTCCTGTTTGCCGGGGCGGATGCGGACGCCGGCTGATGCTGGGCGGCCACCGGGTCCGACCGGCCTCGTGATTTCGTACAGGGCCGACGAGCCCCGGACATCTTTGGCCCGGCAGCTCGCACCCAACTGTTCCGCCCCGGCAGTGACGCCAGCGACGGCCGGGTGATTGAGCGGCATCCCCAACGCGAACTCCGGCGCCGCCTCGGGGATGCTCCGCCATACGGCGCCGGAACACCGGATCATCTCGACCCACCAGGACGGGCCCGCTGGACCAACGAGCCACGGTCGAGGAAGTCGAGCCGGCGGACGCCGACCCGATGCAGCCCGGCGAAGAAGGCGGTTGGAGGCTCGGAGGTAGGCCACGTCGCAGGCCTGGCTGCGGGCCTGAAGCGCCGGATACGCGGCGAGGTAGCCGCTGCGGCTCTCTGCATTGGCCCCGATGGAGGCGAGCATCTCGCGTGCTGCCGTAGCCCGGCCATGTGCTGCGGCCGAGAGCTGCCCTAAGGGCTGTCCCGTAAATGATCTTTGGGTCTTCCTGGACGTGGCCGTTCGATGTACGAGCCGCTTGCCTATCCGGCGAGGGCGAGGTTGTGCAGTCGGGCGATGCCGAGCATGGCGTGGTGGACGCCGTCGCCTTTGAGGCGGTAGTCGCGGAGGATCTTCCAGGTCTTCATACGGGCGAAGACGTGCTCGACGCGTGCACGGACCTGCTTGTGGGACTTGTTGTGATCCCGCTTCCAGTCGGCCAGTTCTTCGCCCTTGCGGCGGCGGTGCGGCATGAGGAGTCCGGTGCCGGGATAGCCACCGTCGGCGATCGTGAGTGTCTTGCCGACGGCGGCTTTGGCACCGGATTCCTCCCAGGCCTTGCAGTCGTTGCGGTTTCCGGCAAGCGGCCGGCCGACCACGACGACCAGGCAGGTGTCGGCGTCGATGACGATCTGGTGGTTGGTGGAGTACCGGTAGTTCTTCGACTGCGCCGCGATGGTGTGGTCGCGGGTGGGCACCAGGGTGCCGTCCACGATGAGCACGGTGTCCTTGGCGAACCGCTTGCGGGGCTGGAGCGCAAGCATCGGCCCGAGGTGGGCGATGATGCGGTCCGCGGCCGACTTGGACACCCCGAACAGCGGGGCCAGCTGGCGCATCGTCAAGTTCGTCCGCCAGTACGCCGCGACCAGCAGTGCCCGGTCCTCCAGCGGAAGGCTCCACGGCCGGCCCTTGCGGACCGCGTCCGCACCCTCACGCCGCAGCACGGTCACCAGCTTCCCGAAACAGCGCGGGCTCAGCCCGGTGAACGGGGCTATCCAGGACGGCTCCGACGCCGTGATCACACCAGCCACACCAAGATCATCTCACCCGTGACCAGCAGTTACGGGACAACCCTTAGGTGCAGTCTCTGCCGTCTTTGGGCAGGTGTGCCATGACTATGCAGTCGTCGCTGTCTCGCTTTCGCTCTGCGTGTGCGCGGCCGCGCTCTTCGCTGAAAGTCTGCTCCGGGATACGTACCGGCGTGACCGAGCCATTCTGGTCTATGTGGCATCGCACCCGGCTGTCACGCCGCGCCACTCGGCTCAGGTGCTGGGCGTCACGGTTCGGCGCGCAACTCGGGACTTCGCCCGCCTAACTCAGGACGAACTGCTGGTTCTCGTGGCCGTAGACGCAGACCCGGCCTGCTGCGCATACAGAGTTCGCTGGTGGCAGACCGGCAGCCCGGTCCGATGAGTGGAGATCACTCGGTAACCCATGTCAACGTAGTGGTCTGACGGAGAGCCGCAGGTCAGAGGTTGCAAATCTCGACTGTTCAACGGGGGGCTTCATGCCGCTACACAGGATCAAGGTCACCGGACTGCACGGGGACGGAACGGTATGCCCGCCGGCTCACGAGCACACGCGGGGAGGGGCCCCGCTGACCGCGGGGTGCACTGGCCGATTGCGGTACCTGGCTGCGTGCGCATGCGGAGAGTGGAGCGGAGGGTCGTCCACGAAGTCGTACGCGGCGGAGATGGGGAAGAGGCACCGCAGCGCGCAGGCCTGACCTGTAGTTCGCGGCGGGAGCGCGGGCAGGGGGAGGCCGGTGGGCACACCCGGTCAACCGGTGGCTGAGGGCATCTATTGATCAGAAACTCAAAGGGTTCTCGTTCAGGACGTAGCGGACGTGCGGGCCGCCGAAGTAGCCGCGGACGATGTGTGGTTGACGCTGGCGTCTGTGGAAGAATCTGCGGGTTTCGGCGGCGAGTTTCGCGTCCGCCTTGCCGTACGGGATCACGATCCCGTCCTTGCCGGCGGTGTTGGCCGGCTGGACGAAGGGCTTGCCGGCCGCCTCCTCGTCGACGGAGGGCTTCGACACGTAGACGCCGATGCCGAAGGCGACCGCCCGTACGGCCACCAGCCGGCCGCCGCTGCGCAGGCGCCCCCGCAGTTTCGCGCGGGGGGCCCGGGCCGGGGCGGAGGCCGCACACGGCACGGCCGCCTGTTCGGCGTCCGGGGAGGGGGCCGGGTGCGGCACGGCGGGCACCGGCCCGGCGCCGGCCGGAGCCCCGCCCTGTCCGGGCACGGCGGCGCCGCCCACCGGAGGGGTGATCAGGAACGTGGCCCGCCCCGCGTCTTCGGAGCGCAGGTGGCGGATGGCGCGCGCCGCCGCCGAGGCCGATGCGACGGCCACCGCGTCCGCCGCCGCGCCGAGCGCCGCCGCGACCGCCGCCTCGTACCCCGGGGCCACCGACAGCCGCTGCGCGGCGGGGCCCAACAGCCCTTCCAGCCGCGCCGCGAGCAGGGCGGCCGTGCCGTCCTTGCGGCGCAGCCCCATCGCCAGGGCGTCCCGGCGCGCCGACACCGCCGCACGTGAGCGTTCCGCCGCCGCCAGCGCGTCCCGGGCCGCGCCCAGTGCGGCCTCCGCCCCGGCCAGGGCCGCCCGCGCGGCCTCGTACTCGTCTTCCACGGACACGGACACGGACGCGGGCCCGGACGCCGGCACCGGTTCCGAGCCGGGGTCCGCGGCCGAAGACCCCGGCTCCCCCACCTCCCGCGCCAACGCCTCGTACTCCTCCCGCGCCAGCGCCGCCCGGGACTCCGCCCCGTCCCGCGCCGCCACCAGCCGGTCGATCTCCGCCTGCGCCGCGCCCGCCCGGGAGCGGGCCGCGCCCAGCCGCCCCGTCAGCCGCGCCAGGCCCTCGCGCCGGTCGGCGATGGCCCGGGCCGCGTCCCGCAGCCGCCGTTCCTCGTCCGCCAGCGACTTCTCCAGCTCGGCCCGGTGCTCGACGGTGTCCTCCAGCGCCCGCGAGGAGGCCTCCAGCGCGGCCGTCAGTTCCGCTTCCTGCTCGCGGATCCGCGCGGCCTCCTTCTCCATGTCCTCCGGGTCGCGGCCGCGCCGCTCCTCCTCGGGCGCCGCCGAGGCCGACGTGACCCGTGCGTCCGCCAGGGAAGCGGTCCCCCGCACCCGCTCGGCCAGCTGCGAGAGCTCGTACCAGGTCTGCTGAGCGCGCTGGAGCCGCGGCGCGAGTTCCCGTACGGCTTCCTCCAGTTCCGCTTCCCGCCCCGCCGCCGCCGCGAGCTGCGCCTCGGCCGCCTCCTTGCGCTCCTTCAGGGCCGCCTCGTCCGCGACCTCCGCGTCGAGCGCGCCCTTGAGCGCCACGAGGTCGTCGGCCAGCAGCCGCAGCCGCGCGTCGCGCAGATCGGCCTGGATCACGGCCGCCCGGCGGGCCACCGCCGCCTGCCGCCCGAGCGGCTTGAGCTGACGGCGCAGCTCGTCGCCCAGGTCCTGCACGCGGGCGAGATTGGCCTGCATCGCGTCGAGTTTGCGCAGCGCCTTCTCTTTGCGTTTGCGGTGCTTGAGCACTCCGGCCGCTTCCTCGATGAAGGCGCGGCGGCCCATCGGATCGGCGTGCAGTACGGAATCCAGCTGGCCCTGGCCGACGATGACGTGCATCTCGCGGCCGATGCCCGAGTCGGAGAGCAGCTCCTGGATGTCGAGGAGCCGGCAGGTGTCCCCGTTGATCTGGTACTCGCTGCTGCCGCCGCGGAACATGATCCGCGTGATGGTGACTTCGGCGTAGTCGATGGGCAGCGCGCCATCGGAGTTGTCGATGGTCAGCGAGACCTCGGCGCGCCCGAGCGGCGGGCGGCCGGTGGTGCCGGCGAAGATGACGTCTTCCATCTTCCCGCCGCGCAGGGACTTGGCCCCTTGTTCGCCCATGACCCAGGAGAGCGCGTCCACCACATTGGACTTGCCGGAGCCGTTGGGGCCCACGACACAGGTGATGCCCGGCTCGAAACGCAGGGTGGTGGCGGAGGCGAAGGATTTGAAGCCACGCAGGGTCAGGGACTTGAGATGCACGCCGCCGGACTCTACCTTTCACGTTCGGTTTCGCCCATGAAGGTGCAGGGCACATCAGACGTTAAAGGAATCGGCCCCCCACCTGGCGCAACGCCGCCGCGCGGCCGCCCGCGGGCGCGCGGGGACGAAGAGGGAAGGGCCCCCGGGCGCCACGAGCGCGCACCGGGAGGAGAGACCCGACCGAAGAGAGATCCGGAAAGAAAGAAGGGACGCCGAAGCGTCCCTTGCAGATCATTCTGGGTTGTCGAGCGACTAGGGAGCGCGGATCAGGTGAGCGCAGGCTCCGCCTGGGGTACGTCGAGGTCGATGCTGTCAAGCAGCGAGTCTCCGTGCTGTGCGGCGGCCGCGTTCAGTGCGTCGTTCTCGGACTGAATTCGTCCGAGCTCGGACTCGAGGTCCTGGACGCGCTGCTGAAGCCGTCGCATCTCGGCGAGGAGTCGCGGGTCGGAACCGCCGACGTAACCGAGAAGCGCCTTTGCCATGATGGATGGTCCTCCACACTGAGTGACCGACCGAAAGCGGTGTGGGTCGTGAGGGAATCGCACCCGCGGATGTCCGGCAGCGACTGTCAGTCACTGCGCGCGTTCTATGGCTACTGCCACCACTGCCAAACAGCTCAGGTGCGCGGGGCTTCCAGCGTCTCACCAAAAAGTTTGACGGTCAACACGATCACACCCCGTATCGGCGGGCATCCCGGCCCTCGCAAGGGGCGTGGAGATCATCCTCGCTCCCGAGCCTTCCACGGATCCTCCGGGTCGGCAACGTCTCGGCGATGAATGCGCAGATCCGACCGCGTGCGGACCATCCGGCGATCTGTTCAGTACATGATCAGTCGATCGGTCACCGGATCGCGAACCCGTCGTAGCCACCGCGCGGTGTGCCCCAGATCTCTGTCACCCCGTCCACCCGCCCGGGCGTGTCGGTTCCGTGCAGCCACTGCAGGAGCCGGTGGCAATTCTCACGTTGACCTTCGGCCACCACCTGCACTCGGCCGTCGTCGAGGTTGAGGGCGAATCCCGCCAGTCCGCCGATCTCCAGAGCATTCGCCCTGGTGAACCAGCGGAAGCCCACTCCCTGTACACGACCGCGCACCCAGGCGGTCATCCGCACGTCTTCGTTCATGCCTGAACGCTAACTGGGCAAACGTTTTCGGCACACGCCGCCCCCTGGCGCCATGGCGTACAGTCGCGCACCAATGAGCTCACCCGTTCGGGTGAGTAGAGGTTGATCTTGAACTGCGAGGAAGGCAAGCCGAGATGGGACGCCACCGACTCCAAGCCGCCCCCCGCCCCGGCGCGAAGCGCCGCACCGCCGTGCGGGGCGGCCTCCTCGGCGCATGCGCGGCCGTCGTCCTCAGCACCGCGGCCGTCACCACGGGCCTCGTCCCGGTCGGCTCCTCGTTCCCCTATGTAGGGGTCGCGGGCGCGGGGTCCGGTACGAAGACCGAGGCCAAGGCCGAGGCCTCGCCGAGTCCCGACAACTCGCCCCAGCAGCAGGGCGGCCTCGCCAACCTCTCCGGCCGCGCGTCCGCCGGCCCGGGCAGCGGTTCGGCCTCCCCCTCGCAGTCCCCGTCTCGTCGGCAGCGTCAGAGGTGTATAAGAGGCGGGCCGTCGTACTGGGCGAAGACGCGGGTGAAGTCCCACGGCTGCTGGGAAACGCCCGAGCAGGTGTCGGCTCCGCCGCCGGTGCAGGGCCGGTCACGGTTGACCGACCAGAAGGTCAGCCGCGCGAGGTGACGCTGTTGGGCGTAGCCGAGAATGGTGCGGAAGTCGTCGACGGTCACCGTCTCGCCGTTGTCGGTGATGCCGTGCATCGAGGAGATGCCGGTGTGGCGGTAGGCAAGGTCGTCCGAGTACCCGTAGGCGTTCTTGACCGCGTTCTTGAGGCCCTCGGCCGCGCGGACGGTGAGCTGGCCCATGTTCTGGCCGGCGCCACCGAAGTTGAACGGCATGATCGTCCAGCTGTCCACGGTCAGCCCGGATGCGGCGGCCTTGTTGATCAAGCTGCTGTCGGGGCCGTTCTGGCCGGTGCCGAAGGTGACGTACACCTTGATGCCGGGGTTGTTGGCCTTGACGGTCTTCAGCGCGTCGACCGTGCGCTGCTGGACGGTCGGGCTGTCGTACGCCGCCGCCTCGATGTCGATGTCGATGGCCTTCAGCCCGTACGCGTTGATGACCTTCTGGTATGCCGCGGCAAGCTCGCCCGCGCTGCCGCAGGAGCTCTCCAGTTTGTTGCCGCTCCAGCCGCCGAAGGACGGGATGACGTCGCCGCCGTTCGTCCGCACGGTGTTGACCGTCTGCTGGTCGACGCCTCCGGTCAGCGGCCGGCTGCCGTCCCACTGCGGGTTGCAGTAGCCGTTGCTGAGGACGAAGGCGAGCGTGAACCACTTGACGCCGGTTGCGTTCGTCACGGCGGTGGGGCTCGGCGGGCTCCCCCAGCCGTTGTAGAGGTACGGCGCCACGGCCATGGCCCCCGGTCCGGGTGCCGGGGTACCGCCCCCGCCCGGCGCCGTCCACTTCTGGTTGGCGGCGCCGGTGCAGCTCCAGATCTGCAGCCGGGTGCCGTTGGCCGAACTGTTGCCCGTCGCGTCCAGGCACTTGTCCGCCTGCGGGTTGACGATGTCGCGGGCCGCGGTGGCCGACCACTGCTGGGCGGCGGTGCCGTTGCAGTCCCACAGCTGGATCCGGCTTCCGTTGGCGGTGCGCCCGATGCCACGTCCAGGCACTTGCCGAGCGCGCGGATCGTGCCGTCGCCGACGACGTTCCACTGCTGTGCGGTGGTGCCGTTGCAGTCGTAGAGCTGTACGGCGGCACCGTTGGCGCTGCTCGCCCCGGCGACGTCGACCCATTTGCCGCCGAGACCGGTGACCTGGCCGGTCGCCGCTGCCGCGCCGATCGCGGGGCTGCCGCTCAGGCCGGTGACGAGGGCGGCCGCCGCCGCTGTGCCCAACACACCGCGCACGGTGGGCCCGCGCAGGAGTCTCGTGGTCATCGGGTCACCGTCCACTTCTGATGGGCGGCCCCGGTGCAGGTCCATATCTGCAATCGGGTGCCGTTGGCCGAGCTGCCGCCCGAGGCGTCCAGGCACTTGTTCGCCTGCGGGTTGACGAGGTCCTGAGCGCCGGGGACGGCCCACCGCTGGGCGGCGGAACCGTTGCACTCCCACAACTGGACCGACGTACCGTCGGCCGTACCTCCCGAGGCCACGTCCAGGCACTTCCCGAGCGCGCGGATGGTGCCGTCGGTGCCCACGCTCCAGCGCTGGGCGGCGCTGGCGTTGCAGTCGTAGAGCTGTACGGGGGTGCCGTTGGTGGTACCCGCGCCCGCGACGTCCACGCACTTGCCGCCGGTTCCGGTGATGGGACCGCCGCCGCCCGGCTGACCGCTGTCGGTGCTGACCCGTACGTAGTCGACCAGGAGCTGCTGGGGGAAGACCGTGCTGCCGTTGGGGTCTCCGGGCCAGTAGCCGCCGACCGCCAGGTTGAGGATGAGGAAGAAGGGCTTGTTGAAGACCCATTGCTTTCCGCCGAGGTCGGCGGGGGTGCGGCGCTGGTATACGGTGCCGTCGACGGACCAGGTGATCGCGTTGGGGCTCCAGTCGACGGCGAAGGTGTGGAAGGCGTCGGCGAACGCCTGACCACCGGGCAGGGCGTACCCGGCGCCGATTCCGCCGGTGCCGGAGTACCCGGGACCGTGCAGGGTGCCGTGGACAGTGGACGGCTCGAAGCCCACGTTCTCCATGACGTCGATCTCACCGGAGTTGGGCCAGCCAACCTGGCCGATGTCGCTGCCCAGCATCCAGAACGCGGGCCACATGCCCTGTCCGCGCGGGATCTTCATCCGGGCCTCGACCCGGCCGTACGTCGTGGTGAACTTGCCGGCTGTGTTCAGCCGTGCGGAGGTGTACTCACATCTTCCGTACCAACACTGGTGGTTGGCCGGGTTCTCACGGCGGGCGGTGATGGCCAGGTGGCCCTGGCCATCAAGGGCGGCGTTGCGGTTGCCCGCCGTGTAGTACTGCCGCTCGTGGTTGTTGACGTTGTCGCCCGTCTCGATCTGCCACTTCCCGCCGTCTACGGCGGAGCCCGCCGGTCCGTCGAAATCGTCGGAGAAGGTGACAGCAGCCACTGCTGCGGCCGCAGTCGCGGGTGGCCGCGCCGCTGGCGCGGGCGCACCCTGCGCAAGTCCGGTGGACAGTGACGCGAGGGTGAGGACCGAGACGAGAGACAGCAGCAGTCGTCGGGATAAGTGTGGGGGGTGCATGACTCTCCCTTCCAGGGAGCATGGCGGATATATCGCCCCATGGCATGCATATGACAACGATGGGGGTGCATGCGAACCCGAATGATCGCTGCACCGGCAGGGATTGGGGGCGAGAAGTCGAGCCCGGCGGGCCCTTTCATCACGAAGTGATTTAAGTAGTGACCGAAAACCCTGTCAAGGGCTTGGTATGGACCACATTCATGAACGCAGCCGCATCAGGGCATCCAGTCGTCGCGCCATCGCCACGGGGCGCAACCAGAACTGCGCCCTCTACGGGAACTGCACGTTCCGAGTGAAGGTGTCCCGCTCGACGGGGACCGCCAACCTCGGATCGCCGTACCGGCGGCCCACACGAAACGGCCGCGGAGGCTTCCGGCGAGACGGTTGAGCTACGGGTCAGGCGAGCCGCTTCTTGAGCTGGGCGTAGAGCTCGGTTACAGCGGCGTCCGCCGCGGGGGAGATCGGGAAGAGGTTGAGGAAGGTGTGGACCAGTCCTTCGTAGGTGCGGGCGAAGACCCTCACTCCGGCGTTCCCGAGCGCCTCGGCGTAGGCGTTGCCCTCGTCGCGCAGCGGGTCGTACTGGGCGGTGCCGATGATGGCGGGGGCAAGGCCGGTGAAGCTGCCGGCGCGCAGCGGGGACACGTGGGAGGAGCCGCGGACGGTGGGGTCGTCGCCTGCGTAGAGGTGTTGGAGGTCCAGGACGTCCTGGGTCCGCAGGAGGTAGCCGGTGGCGTTCTCGGTGCGGGAGGGGTGGTCACCGGTGAAGTCGAGACAGGGGTAGACGAGGAGCTGGGCCGCGAGCGGCCGCCCTTCGTCGCGGAAGGCGAGCGCCACGGCGGCGGCCAGATTGCCTCCGGCGCTGTCCCCCGCGACGGCGAGACGGTCCAGGCGTCCGCCGTAGTCCTCGATGTGGTCCGCGATGTGGCGGGCGGCGGCGAGGCAGTCATCGTAGGGGGCGGGGAAGGGGTGCTCCGGGCTCTTATAAACATGGGCGACGGGGGCGGGTGCGGCGGCCGCCGGAGCAGCCTCCTCCTCCACCGAGACCCCGAAGTCCGTCGCGATGCCGGCGAGGCCGTTCGAGTAGCCCTGGCCGACCGCGCGGACCTTCCACACGCCGCCGCGCTGGTAGACCTCGACGACCACCAGTGCGGTCTCCGCGCCGAGCTGCGGCGGGGTGAAGCTGGCGATCACCGCTCCGCTGGCGGCGTCACGCACGGTGGCGGTGGGCTCGATGCCCTGGAAGGTCTGACCCGCCGCGTCCGGACTGGCGGTGATCACGATCCGCTCGATGCCGGGCGGCACCGAGCCGGTGTCCACCGTGATCGAGTCCGGCGCCGTACCGCCGCCGGAGCGGTAGTTGACGCCGGGACCGGTCGGCTGGTTGAAGAAGATGAAATCGGCGTCGGAGCGCACCTTGCCGTCGCCGGCGAGGAGGAGCCCGGACACGTCGAGCCGCACCGGGGCAGCCACGTCAACCGTCACCCGGACGGTGTTGAGCGGCAGGTTGGAACCAGGGGTCATAGCGGTCATGCCGGGAGAACGACCGAGGCGGCTTTGCCGTTCCCTTGCCTTGGCGGGAGATTTCGGGCCGGGGCCGAACGGGGTACGGGCTCGATCCGGGCGGGGCGCGGGTGGGATCCGGGCCGCTCAGCCCCGGTTTCGGGGGTGGTTCTTGGCCATCCGCTCGTTGCCGAACTTGTAGGCGCCCGTCCACCGGGCCATCACCAGCTGCGCGTCGCCGGCCTCGACCTCGGCCAGGAACTTGTCGGCGCGGCTGCCCCGCAGGGTGGTCGCGGACCGGCCCCGGTGGGTGATGGCGACCGTGTGGTCGCCCAGCTGTTCGTACGAGAATCCGTGTGGTTTCGGCATGCGCGCAGCCTGCCGCCCCCGGGGCGGGGGCGGCAACGCATTAACGGGGGCGTCGAGAGGCCCGGGGTGCGGTCTCATGTCGCCCCGGCCCTGCGGGAGCCGCAGGAGAGCGGAGTAGGCCCGGGTCCTGAACGCGTGACGGCCTGAAACGGGCGGGCGGGCGGCCGTCTGTCCGGCAGCCGCCCGCCCGTCCGGGTGAACGCGTGACCGTCCGCCCGGTCGGGCGGACGGACGGTGGTCCTCAGGCTCCGGTGACCCGGCGCGGGAGGCCCAGCGGGTTGGCCTCGCGCAGCTCCGGCGGGAGCAGGGCGTCCGGCACCGACTGGTAGGCCACCGGACGCAGCCAGCGCTCGATCGCGGTGCCGCCGACCGAGGTGGAGTGGGAGGTCGCCGCCGGGTAGGGGCCGCCGTGGTGCTGGGCCGGGGCCACGGCCACACCGGTCGGCCAGCCGTTCACCACGACCCGCCCGGCCAGCGCCGTCACCTGGGAGACCAGCTCCGCCGCGGGCCCCTCGCCGCCGTCGGCCTCGGCGGCCGACAGCTGCAGGGTCGCGGTGAGGTTCCCGGGGAGCAGGCCGAGCACGGCGGCGGCCTCGTCCTGGCCGGCGTACCGCGCGAGCACGGTGACGGGGCCGAAGCACTCCTCCAGGAGCAGCTCGTAGGGGCCGCCCTCCAGCAGGGTCCGCGCCGGGACGCTGAGGTAGCCCGCGCCGACGGTGTGCTCGCCGCCGGAGCCGGGTGTGACGGGTGCCTCGACCCCGGGCAGCGCGGCGCGTTCGCGGACGCCGGCGACGAAGTTCTCCCGCATCCGGTGGTCGAGCAGCACGCCCGGCTCGGTCTCCCCGAGCGCCTTGGTCAGCGCCCCGGCGAGCCGGTCGCCGGCCGCGCCCTCGGGTACGAGGACCAGGCCCGGCTTGACGCAGAACTGGCCGACGCCGAGCGTGACCGAGCCCGCGAGGCCGCCGCCGATCTCCTCGGCGCGCTCGACGGCTGCCGCCGGCGTGACCACGACCGGGTTCAGGGAACCCAGCTCCCCGTGGAAGGGGATCGGGACGGGCCGGGTGGAGGCGGCGTCGAACAGGGCCCGCCCGCCGCGGATGGAACCGGTGAACCCGGCCGCGGTGACCAGCGGGTGGCGGATCAGCTCGAGTCCCGAGTCGAACCCGTGCACCACGGAGACGACGTCGGCCGGCAGTCCGGTGGCCACGGCCGCGCGGCGCAGCAGCGAAGCGCACAGTTCGGAGGTGGCCGGGTGGTCGGGGTGTGCCTTGACCACGACGGGGCAGCCGGCGGCCAGCGCGCTGGCGGTGTCGCCGCCGGGCACGGAGAAGGCGAGGGGGAAGTTGGAGGCGGCGTAGACCGCGACCACGCCCAGCGGCACCTTGTAGCGGCGCAGTTCGGGGCGGGGCGGGGCGGCCAGGGGGTCTGCGCGGTCGATGCGGATGTCGAGGTAGGAGCCCTCGTCGACGGCGTCGGCGAAGGCGCGCAGCTGGCCGGTGGTGCGGGCGAGCTCGCCGGTGAGCCGGCCGGGGCCCAGCGCGGTCTCGGCGTCGGCGGCCTCGACGACGTGGGCGGCGGCCCCGTCGAGCAGGTCGGCGGCGGCGCGCAGGAAGGCGGCGCGGGTGACCGCGTCCGCGAGCGCGCCGCGGGCGGCGTGGGCCGCGCGCACGGCTCCGTCCACCTCCTGGGGTGTGGCCTCCACCGCAACCTGCTCGCGCTGCTTCCCGGTGCGGGGGTCCACACTCCAGACTGGTGTTGCTGCCATGGCGAACTGCCTCCTGGATCTGTGCTGCCGTCTGTGCTGCCCCGCGCGGATGCGTTCAGTATGGTGAACGCCGTTCCGGTGGATGAATGATCACATCCATCGCGGACTCTATTTCCGGATCTTCCGGGTTGACAAGAGACAAAGGGGCACGAAGGCGAATGACGACAGCTGAGTCGGGGGGCTCGGGTGCGCCGGCGGCCGTCAAGTCGGCCGTGCGCACGGTCCTGTTGCTGGAGCACTTCGCGGCGCGGCCGGGGCTGCACAGCCTCGCCGACATCCAAAGCGACCTCTCCCTGCCCAAGTCCAGCCTCTACATGCTGCTGCGCACGCTGGTGAACCTGGGCTGGGTGGAGACGGACGCGACGGGGACGCGGTACGGCATCGGGGTGCGGGCGCTGCTCGTCGGCAGCTCGTACATCGACGGCGACGAGGTCGTCGCGGCGGCGCGGCCGACGCTGGACCGGCTCTCCGACGGCACGACGGAGACGATCCACCTGGCCCGCATGGACGGGACGAGCGTGGTCTACCTGGCCACCCGGCAGTCCCAGCACTACCTGCGGCCCTTCACCCGCGTCGGGCGGCGGCTGCCCGTGCACTCGACGGCTCTCGGCAAGGCGCTGCTGGCCACGCACACGGACGAGGAGGTGCGGCGGCTGCTCCCGCGGCGGCTGGAGGCCGTCACCGAGCACACCATCACCGACCGGGACCGCCTCATGGACGAGCTGGCGCTGGTGCGGGAGCAGGGGTACGCGGTGGACCGAGAGGAGAACACGCTCGGACTGCGGTGCTTCGGCGTGGCGGTGCCGTACCGGACGCCGGCCCGGGACGCGGTGAGCTGCTCGGTGCCGGTGGCGCGGCTGACGCCGGGACACGAACGGGCCATCAAGGCGGCGCTGTTCGAGGCACGGGACCGGCTGTCGGTGGTGACGCGGCGGATGTGACGGGGTGGATGTGACGCGGCCGATGTGACGGGGCGCATGTGACGCGGCGGAGGCTCCGGTTCCTCCCCCGGGCGGGGGAGGGGTCTCCCCTTCAAGGGGGCGCCAAACCCTGTTGCCGTTCCGGCAACCCGCCCCCGCTCCCGCTCCCGCTCCCTGAGGGCGGGTTGCCGGAACGGCAACAGGGTTTGGCGGGGAGGGCCGCGGGGGCGGAGCATCGCGGGCACAGGCACCCGTACCGACCGGAAGAGGCCCCCATGGCGCACGAGCACCACGAGCACCACCACCAGTTCCCCGAGGCCGCCGGGTTCGCGGGCGAGGAGTTCTGGGACTCCCGCTACCGCGAGAGCGAGAAGATCTGGAGCGGCGACGCCAACGCCGTCCTGGTCCGGGAAGCCGCGCCGCTCGCTCCGGGCCGCGCCCTGGACCTCGGCTGCGGCGAGGGCGGCGACGCCGTCTGGCTGGCGCGCGCGGGCTGGCACGTCACCGGCACGGACATCTCCGGGGTCGCCCTGGAGCGGGCCGCGGCCCACGCCGCCGACGCCGGGGTCGCGGACCGCACCGCGTGGGAGCGGCACGACCTCGCGGAGTCCTTCCCGGCCGGGGAGTACGACCTGGTCTCCGCGTGCTTCCTGCACACCTTCGGGGAGTTCCCCCGCGAGCGGGTCCTGCGCCGGGCCGCCGCGGCCGTGGCCCCCGGCGGGATCCTGCTCGTCGTCGGCCACGCGGGCTGGGCCCCCTGGCAGGAGGACCGCCCGGAGGTGGCCTTCCCGACCCCGGACGAGGTCGTCGCGCAGCTGGAGCTGGCGGACGGCGCCTGGGAGGTGCTGCTGGCGGAGGAACACGTACGGGCCCAGAACCAGCCTGACGGCCGGCCCGGGACCCGTACGGACAACGCGGTGAAGGTGCGGCGGCTCTCTTCTTGACGCGCCCCTCGCACCGGTCGGCCCTGGCGGGCCTCCCGGGCTTCGGGTCGCTGCGCCGGACTCCGTCCGCCGAGGGCCGCGCCCGGTCCGGACGGGCTAGAAGCCGAGCTTGCGGAGCTGCTTGGGGTCGCGCTGCCAGTCCTTGGCGACCTTCACGTGCAGGTCGAGGAAGACCGGGGTGCCGAGCAGCGCCTCGATGTGCTTGCGCGACTTCATCCCGACCTCCTTCAGGCGGGCGCCCTTCGGGCCGATGATGATGCCCTTCTGGCTCGGCCGCTCGATGTAGAGGTTCGCGTGGATGTCCAGCAGCGGGCGGTCCGCCGGGCGGTTCTCCCGGGGGATCATCTCCTCGACGACGACGGCGATGGAGTGCGGGAGCTCGTCCCGTACGCCTTCCAGCGCGGCCTCGCGGATCAGCTCCGCGACCATCACCATCTCGGGCTCGTCCGTGAGGTCGCCCTCGGGGTACAGCGGCGGGCTCTTCGGCAGCATCGGCGCGATCAGGTCCGCCAGCAGCTGGATCTGGGTGTCGCCGACCGCCGAGACGGGGACGATCTCGGCCCACTGGAAGCCCAGCTCCTCGGCGAGCTGGTGCACGGCGATGAGCTGCTCGCCCACCACCTTGGACTCGACGAGGTCGGTCTTGGTGATGATGGCGATCTTGGGGGTCTTCTTGATCCCCGCGAGCTCCTTGACGATGAACTTGTCGCCGGGGCCGAGCTTCTGGTCGGCGGGCAGGCAGAAGCCGATCACGTCGACTTCGGACCAGGTCGCGCGCACGACGTCGTTGAGCCGCTCGCCGAGCAGGGTGCGCGGCTTGTGCAGGCCGGGCGTGTCGACCAGGACGAGCTGTGCGTCGGGGCGGTGCACGATGCCGCGGACCGTGTGGCGGGTGGTCTGCGGCCGGTTGGAGGTGATCGCGACCTTGGTACCCACGAGCGCGTTGGTCAGGGTCGACTTCCCCGCATTGGGACGGCCGACGAAGCAGGCGAAGCCCGCACGGTGCGGGCTGGTGGTCTCGGGGGAACGATCGCTCATACGGGCCATTCTCCCCGATGCGGCTCCCAGCGCCGACCAGGCCGCCGCCACGAGGGCGAGAGCGGCCGCGAGCAGGCCGTTCAGCGCGGGGTGCGCGGCGTGTCCGACGGCGGCCCGGTCGCCGGTCTCCCCGGCCCCGGCCGCGACCGCGACCTCGGCCCATTCGAGCGCGGGCGGGTCCTCCCACCGGGCGCGGAGCCGGACCTGCTGCCCGGGCAGGAGCTCGGCGGGGACCCCGGTGAGGGTCCGGGAGAGCAGCGGCCGGCCGAGGGCGCCGGTGACGGTGAGGACGGCGCGGGGGCGCAGGGTGACGTTGCCGAGGTTGCGGAGCGTGTACGAGACCTCCGCGCCGGCGGCGCCGCGACGGACGGTGCGGAGGTCCTCGACGGCCAGGGCGGGGGCGGTGGGCCCGGTGACCCTCAGGTAGACCCGGGCGGCGACGGCCTGCTGCACCCCCAGCCCCTGCACGGCCGTGCCGGCCGGCCGGTCCTCCAGGGCGACGATGGCTCCGGGGTGGTCCCCGGGCTCGGCCCGGTCGGGGACCGCGAGGGTGAACCCGACGTTGAGGGCCGACCTCGCCGGGACGGTGACCCGGTCCCGCTCGAGCTTCGCCCAGGCGGCGGTGGCGGTGCGCGGCTCGTCGGGGCCGCGCAGGGCGAAGCCGCCGTCGCGGGCGGTGTTGTACGCGTCGGCGGCGTAGAGGCGGAAACTGCGGGGCCGGTCGGTGCGGTTGGCGACGGTGACGGAGTCGGTGACGCTCTGGCCCGGGGCGGCGGCGAGGTAGAAGTACGGGCGCTGCCCGAGCTTGTTGGCGGCGGGCAGCACGGACCACTGCCCGTTGTCGGCGGCGGCCGCGGGTCCGGCGCCACCGAGCAGGAGCCCGAGTCCGAGGGCGAGACCGAGAGCGAGACCGAGGACGAGCCGGAGTCGGAGGGCGGGCCGGATTGCGAGGAGGAGACCGAGGGCGGGCCGGACCGGCCCGGCGGCGGCCCGGTGCCGGGTCACGACAAGGTCAGCGTCAGCACCGCGGTGTAGGCGCCCGGCGGGGTGTACGGGGGGACCTGGAGGGCGACGGCCGCGTCGATCGTGAAGGTGCCCCCGGTGAGCGCGCCGTCGCCCGTGGAGGCCAGCACCGCCCCGTCCGGGCCCACCGTGCCCGCGCTGCCCGGCGTACACGCACTGAGGCTGCCGGGGGCGGCCGAGCACGACGGGGTCCAGCTCAGGGAGGCGCCCGGGAGGCGGACCCCGCCGGTGCCCGTGAAATCGGTGACCTTGCCGATCAGCGTCCACCCCGCCGGCCCGCCGCGCGCGTCCTTGACGGTGACGGTGCCGATCCGGCCGGCCGCCGCGCCGCCCTCCCCGTACGGGACGGCGCCCAGGGTCACGGCCGCGCCCTCCTGGGTCAGGCCCAGCGCGCCCGCCTCCACGACGGCCGTCACCTTCTGGGTCCCGGGCGGCATCGCGGCGGCCTCGATCACCGTGTAGGCGGCCGGTCCGGAGCCGCGGGCGGGCGACCAGGCCGCGCCCTCGTACGCGACGACGGCGGTGGTCGCCCGGTCCGCGACCGGGAGCTCCGCCAGGACCACGCCCAGCTCGTCGGCCTTGGCCGTCACCCGGTCGGCGGTCTCGGCCGCGCCCGCCCGGCCGGCCACGGTCACGGTCGCACCGGGGGCGAATCCGGTGCCGGTGGCCTTGACCTTGGCGCCCGGTCCGCCGGCGGCCGTGCCGAGCGCGACCGAGCGCAGGTTGGCCGTCGCGAGCGGGGTCGCGGTGATCCGCTGCGCGACCGCGGGCGGGGCCGGGGTCTGCGTCGCGGACGGGGCCGGGGAAGAGTAGGTAGTCGGCAGGGTAAGATGTTGATAAGGGACAGGGGTCAAGGGGGTCAGGGGGTCAGGAGATCGCGTACCACTGGCTGCCCCAGCCGGTGTTGATCGTGCTCGTGGACTGCTCGGCGAGGTTCACGCGGGCCGGCAGGGAGCTCTGGCCGGTCAGGACCGTGCTGTAGCGCAGGCCCGGGGGAGCCAGCCCCGCGTTCACCGAGATCCCGGCGCCCGTGGCCTTGAGGGTGAGGGCGTTGGTGGCCCAGCTGCCGTTGAGGAGGAGGGCGATGAAGTAGGTGCCGGGCTCGGCGGTGAAGGGCTTGGCCAGGGGCAGCGGTTTGGCCACCGCCTCGGTCATCAGCTGCGGGGACACGTCGGCCGTGGAGGCGACCAGGGTGCCGTCCGCGTCGTAGACGCCGAGCTGGCAGCGGGAGAGCTGGGCGTTCGGGTCGATGCCGGCCAGCCCCAGCCAGATGGCGGACCAGGTGATCCGCTCGCGCAGGACGATCCGGACCAGCGTCACCCGGCCGCCCACCCCGGCGGCGGTCTGGGCGGTGACGTGCCCCGCGTCACCCGGGTCGCCGGTCCAGGCCAGCAGGTTCTGGTCCTGCGGCCGGGGGCCCTCGTACGCCGGTCCGCCGCCGGGCGCCGGCGCGGCGGAAGCGGCGGCCGAACCGGCCGCGCCGCCCGCCCCGCCCTTCGGGGTCCCGCCGGAGGCGGTGCAGCCGGCCAGGAGGAGCACCGCCGCGAGCGCGGCGGCAAGACCGGTCGGGGCGGCGGTGGTACGGGTGCGCATGGTCCCCCCATGAGGTGCGGCTTCGACGGAAAGCCATGGTCACACGGGCGCCGGCCGGTCCCGGGACCGGATGGCGGATAACGCTTCGGAACGCGATTTTGCATAAACATGTGTTCCGGTGCATACTCTTCCCATGTCTAAGGTTCTCACCTCTCTGCCCGTCGGCGAGCACGTCGGCATCGCCTTCTCCGGCGGCCTCGACACCTCCGTCGCGGTCGCGTGGATGCGCGACAAGGGTGCCGTTCCGTGCACCTACACCGCCGACATCGGCCAGTACGACGAGCCCGACATCGCTTCGGTGCCCGGCCGCGCGAAGGCCTACGGCGCCGAGATCGCGCGCCTGGTCGACTGCCGGGCGGCGCTCGTCGAGGAGGGCCTGGCCGCACTCGCCTGCGGCGCGTTCCACATCCGCTCGGGCGGTCGCGCCTACTTCAACACCACCCCGCTCGGCCGCGCCGTCACCGGCACGCTGCTGGTCCGGGCGATGCTCGAGGACGGCGTCCAGATCTGGGGCGACGGCTCGACCTTCAAGGGCAACGACATCGAGCGGTTCTACCGCTACGGTCTGCTGGCCAATCCCCACCTGCGCATCTACAAGCCGTGGCTCGACGCCGACTTCGTCACCGAGCTCGGCGGCCGCAAGGAGATGTCGGAGTGGCTGGTCGCCCACGAGCTGCCCTACCGCGACAGCACCGAGAAGGCCTACTCGACCGACGCCAACATCTGGGGCGCCACCCACGAGGCCAAGACGCTGGAGCACCTCGACACCGGCGTGGAGACCGTGGAGCCGATCATGGGCGTCCGGTTCTGGGACCCCTCGGTGGAGATCGCCACCGAGGACGTGACCATCGGCTTCGAGCAGGGCCGCCCGGTCACCATCGACGGCAAGGAGTTCGCCTCCGCCGTCGACCTGGTGATGGAGGCGAATGCCATCGGCGGCCGCCACGGCCTGGGCATGTCGGACCAGATCGAGAACCGGATCATCGAGGCCAAGAGCCGCGGCATCTACGAGGCCCCCGGCCTGGCGCTGCTGCACGCCGCGTACGAGCGCCTCGTCAACGCCATCCACAACGAGGACACCCTCGCCCAGTACCACAACGAGGGCCGTCGCCTCGGCCGGCTCATGTACGAGGGCCGCTGGCTGGACCCGCAGGCGCTGATGGTCCGCGAGTCCCTGCAGCGCTGGGTCGGCTCGGCCGTCACCGGCGAGGTCACCCTGCGGCTGCGGCGCGGCGAGGACTACTCGATCCTCAACACCACCGGCCCCGCCTTCAGCTACCACCCGGACAAGCTGTCGATGGAGCGCACCGAGGACTCGGCGTTCGGCCCGGTGGACCGGATCGGCCAGCTGACCATGCGCAACCTCGACATCGCCGACTCGCGCGCGCGGCTGGAGCAGTACGCCAGCCTCGGCATCGTCGGCACCGCCCACCCCGAGCTGGTCGGCGTCGCCCAGGCGCCCGGCACCGGGCTGATCGGCGCCATGCCCGAGGGCGGCGCCGAGGCCATCGCCTCGCGCGGCGAGGTCTCCGGCGACGAAGAACTGCTGGACCGCGCCGCCATGGAGTTCGGCACCGACTAGTCGGTGTGAGCGACCGTCAGAGTGCCGGGCCGGCGCACCGATCCACGGTGCGCCGGCCCGTTTCCGGTGGCGGCCGATCGCCGGACTCAGCCGTCGTGCCCGGCGGTTCGGCGCCGCTCGACGCGGTGGTCCAGGGCTTCGACGATGCGACGCCACGCCGGCGACGCCTCGGAGATCCGGGAAGAGACCGGCTTCGCGGGTCAACCCCCTCCGTCGCGGGCCGATGGCGACGAGCCGCCCGCGACGGCCAGCCGGGGTGCGCCCGAGCCGTCCGCGGGGACCGTCCAGATGTCGCTGGGGCGTCCGTCCGCGCCCGGCAGCGCGTAGGCGACCGTACCGTCGTCCAGCCAGGCCGCCTGGTCGTCGAGGCCGCGCGTCTCGGCGAGCGGGGTCTCGGCCATGGTCCGCAGGTCGAGGACGTACAGCCGCCAGGGGTCGGACGGGTCGTCGGACACCTTCTTCTTGAAGGCGACCCGGGTGCCGTCGGGCGACAGGGACGGGCATTCGACGTTCTGCCGCAGCGTCTTGGCCGACCAGTCCTTCATGCTCCCCTCGACGAGGTACGTCCGCCCCTTGGTCGACACGGTCGCGTAGAAGCGGTCGTCGTCGCGGGCGAAGCTCACCCCCCAGTAGTTGACGTCGGGTGCGTGGTAGCGCTCGCCGTCGAGGGTGAGGGGGATCTCCTCGATGGACTTGACCAGGTAGCCGGTGCGCAGGTCCAGGACGGCGGTCCGCGTGGAGAAGGCGCTCGTGGCGTACGAGTCGCCGGTGGCGAAGACCGTCCAGGCCAGCATCTGCCCGGAGGCGGACACCCGGGCCCGGGTGGGCACGCCCGGCACGCTGATCCGGCGCACCTCGCGCAACTGCCGGTCGAGGACGAGGGCGTACGTCTTCGGCAGCACCCCGGGCTCGGCGCGCAGGCACAGGGCGCTGTCCCCGGCGGTGTGGAACCGGTCGCAGGCGGGGCCGCCGGAGGCCGTGGCGGCGGCGCCGCCCGGGTCCGCCGCCAGCGGCCGGTGCGCGACGCGCCCGGTGGCGGAGTCCCGGAAGTACAGGGCGGGTCCGTCGAGGGTGAAGGAGGCGTCGGCGGCCGCGGAGCCCGGCCGGCCGTCCCCCCGGTCCCCGGCGTGCAGGGCGTACCCGACGGATCCGCCCGTCAGGAGCACGAGCGCGGCCGCCACGACGGCGGTGCGGGCGCCGCGGCCGAGCGGGAGCCCGGGCCCGGCCGGCTTCGTGGGCGGCTCAGTGATCGGCCTCGTGGTCGGCGTCGTGGTCATCCGGTCCGCCTCTCGGGGGTCGGGGTGCCCGGCGTCTTCCCGGGGGCCGGGGCGCCGGACCGTGCCGGTACGGGTGGCCGTGGACCTGCCCGCCCTGCCCGCGGCGGGGAGCACCGGTCCGGCGAGGGCCATCAGCACCCCGTCGGTGCAGGCGTAGAAGACGCCGAGCAGGGCGAGCACGGGCACGAGGACGAGCGGGGCCGGGCCGCCGGCCGGCGCGAGCAGGACGAGGTAGGCCCCGAGCAGCGCGAGGTGCCCGCAGAGGAAGGGCAGCCGCCGCCCGATCCGGTCCGCGAGCCGGCCGACCGGGACCGCGAGCAGCAGGTAGCCCGCCGCCGCGCCGAGCGGCAGCAGGGGGAACCAGGCGGGGGAGAGCCCGAGCCGACGCTGGAGCAGGAGGTAGAGGAAGGCGTCGCCGATGGTGGCGGCGCCGAGCAGGGCGGCGGCCGCGAGGATCCGCCGGAAGGCGGGATCGCGCAGCGCCGCGAACGCCCCGGACGGTCTGCCGGCGGGCTCGGGAGCGGCCGGGCCCGAGAGCGGTGCCGGGTGGCGCCCGGGAACGTAGAGGACGAGGAGCAGGACGCCGAGCAGTCCGACGCAGAAGCTCACGAAGAACACCGCGTCGTACGCGCCGGCGGTGGCCCAGAGCAGGGCGAAGGCGGCGAGCGGACCGAGCAGGGCGCCGGCGGTGTCCATGGCCCGGTGCACGCCGAAGGACCGGCCGAGCGCGTCGGGGTGGCTGCTCAGGGTGATCAGCGCGTCGCGCGGCGCCGTACGGATGCCCTTGCCGACCCGGTCGGCGGCCAGGGCCGCCGTGATCCCGGCGGTGGCGCCGCCGGCGAGCAGCAGGCCGAGCCGGGAGCACGCGGAGAGGGCGTAGCCGATCCCGGCGACGCGCTTGTACCGGTGGCCGCGGTCGGCGAAGTGCCCGCCGAGCAGCCGGACGACCGCGGCGCCACCGCCCAGCAGGCCGTCCAGGAAGCCGAATTGGAGGGGTGAGAGACCGAGTCCGAGGACGAGGTAGAGCGGCAGCACCGCCGTGACCATCTCGGAGGAGACGTCGGTGACGAGGCTGACCGTGCCGAGTGCCAGGACGGTGCCGGGAACGCGCCGGCCCTCCCCGTGGGAACGGGGTGGGGCCGGCGTGTCCCGGCGGCCTGTGGTCGCCAGGTACATCAGTGGCAGGTGTACTTCGGGCTGGTGTCCTTGACGCTGCCGTCGGCGCCGACGTAGCTCCAGCTGTAGCCCGAGTCCGTGAAGTCCATCTTCAGGACCCCGTACTGGCCGCTGATCCGCTTCTGGCTGTTGGGCTGGACGGTCTCGATGTCGTAGGGATCGGCGCCGCCCATGCCGCCGACGATCTCGGTGATCCCGTCGGAGACGGCCTTGCCGCTCGGGTCCTGCGGGGCGAACCGCTCGTAGTGGTGGTCGTGCCCGTTCAGCACGAGGTCGGCCTTGGCGCCGTACAGGATGTTCCAGACGGGCTTGCTGACCGGGTCGTTGCCGTGGCCGCCCGAAGAGAACAGCGGGTGGTGCCAGTACGCGGCGATGCAGGACTTGCCGTTCGCGGCGAGGTCGGCCTTCAGCCAGTCGATCTGGGCCTTCTGGTCGAAGGAGTTGGAGTCGAGGGCGATGAAGTGCCAGTTGCCCTCGTCGAAGCTGTAGTAGCTCTTGCCCTGCGGGTAGGCGACCGCCCCGAAGTACGCCTTGTAGCCGGCGAGCGGTCCGGCGGGGTCGTACGTCTCGTGGTTGCCCGGGACCGGGCGGGTCTTGTCCTTGAAGGCGCCCCAGGACTTGTCGTAGTAGTTGCGGAAGTCGGCGATCCGGGCGTCGTCGTACTGGTTGTCACCCATCGTCAGGTAGAACTTCGGGTTGATCTGCTGGGCCCGCGCGGCGGTCTTGGGGTGTGCGCAGGCGCTGTCGGAAGCGGTGCACTGCGCGGCGATGTCGCCGGCGGCCACCACGGTGAACGCGCCGGTCTGCGGGGGCTCGCCGCCGCCGAGGGTGCCGTACGCCTCGACCTCGTGCAGCGAGTAGCCGTAGGCGGTGCCGCGGGCGGTCCCGTACACGCGCAGGTACCGGCCCTTGCCGGACAGGCCGGTCCAGTCGTCGGTGCCGCCGTTGCCGGCCGTCTCGTTGGCGAGGCGGGTCCAGGTGGAGCCGTCGGCCGAGATCTCGACCCGGTAGACCTTGGCGTACGCGGCCTCCCAGCTGAGCCGGACGCGGGTCACGTCGGCGGTGGCGCCGAGGTCGACCCGTATCCACTGCGGGTCCTTGCCCTCCGCGCTCGCCCAGCGGCTGGCCGCGTCACCGTCGAAGGCCTTCTGCGGTCCGAGGGCGGAGCTCTCGCTGGAGGACGCGGTGGCGGGCTTGCCGCGCGAGATGAGGGGGTCGGCGGCGGCGCCTGCCCGTTCGGGGTAGGCGAGCAACAGCCCGCCGACGAGGAGGAGTACGGCGGTGACGACCACGCCCACCGTGCGGCGTGGTGCGGTGATTCGGGGGGTGCGTGGGGTGCTCAGGCTCATTCCTGACTCCCTGGCCTTTGTGGGTGGCGAGAGCTGGCACGGGTGCGCGACCCCGCGACCCGGCCCGTGTGCGGGCAGGAGGCGGTGCCGCAGCGGCCGGGTCAGAGCTCTCGCTGAGCGCGTCATGCCCACGACACGGGGCACCGCGCCAAGCCGCCGAACCGGGATGCTAGCAAACAGGAAACTTTCCTACCAGTGGTCTGGGGGGCGTCTGTTGCGAGCTCACCGACCCGGAATCCGTCGGCCGGATCGGGAACGAACGGGGCTTCACGGGCATCTAGTGCTGTGTCGCAAACACCCCCTGGGGGCACGGGCGCCACGCCATGACCCGCCGGGCCCTGAAAGAGGTCGATTCCCATCAGCGTCATCCGCCGCGCGAAGGACGTGCTCCGGCGCGTCAACCGCGCCCTCAGCCGCCCCGACGCCGCCGTGCTCCTCGACGCGGACTCCGTCCTGGTCGTCACCCCCGGGGCGGACACCGTCTGGGCTCCCGGCGACCGGGTGCGGATCGGCTGGCGCCTCGTCGGCCTCACCGGGCACCCCATGGACATCGCCCTCGTCCGGGTCGACGGCTCGCGCGTCTCCGAGGACCTCGCCGTCCTGGCCACCGACGTCGAGCCCGCCGACCTCGGCCTCACCGTCACCGTGCCCGAAAACCTGACTCCCGCGGGCAATTACGCCATCGCGGTCACCTCGCACGACCCCATGGCCGTCTACAGCCCCGCCTTCCGCATCACGGCCGGCTGATGGGCAGCGGCCCCGTGCGGGGCAGCGGCCCCGTGTGGGGTCGCGCGGTCCGCGCGGGGCCGGGAAGGCGGTCGGACCCGGCCCCGGCCGGGTGCGGCCGCTCCGCGCGCAGTTCGCCGAGCAGCCGGCGCGGGGCGGAGAAGAGCCCCTGCCCGTCGGAGGTTCGGGGCGGCGGCCCCGGTATGTCGTCGGCGCTGATCAGCCATATCCCCGCGGCCGCCGCGACCACGGTCAAGGCCCCCATGGCCCGTTGCCCCCGACGGCTTCCACCCGGCATGTCTGCCCCCTTGTCCGTGCGCACTGCCCCGCCCGGACCGTCGGCGAGTTCGGTCGCCGACGGTCCGCTTCCGGCCCAGCACACGACAGGCCCCCGCGACTCGCACCCCGAACCGGTGGAGCCCACCCGGCGTGTCGCGGACACGCCACAACCCGGCGGCCAACGACCCCGCAGGTCACGGGGGATGACGGCCCGTGCGCGGCCGATCGTCCCGCGATGTCGGCCGAACGGGTGACACGAGACGGCGCCGCGCGGTGCCCTGGGGAGAGCTACGTCGCCGGCAGCGTGACGGCGTGGGCCGCGGCGTCCGCCGCCGCCCGCTCGACGTGCTCCGGGGTGACGAAGCGGTGACCGACGTTGCGGACGGTAACGAGCAGCGGCTGGTGCTCGGGGCCGGGGTGCGGGCGCTGACGACGTACGTGCAAGTGGAGCGGGCAGGTGCTGAAGAGGGAGGCGTAGCGCCAAACCGGCGGGAGGAGGTGGGCGCGGGGGAAGAAGAGGGAAGGGGGCGGCGCGAGGGGGCACGGGGCCGAAGGCCGGGAAGGGAAGGCGACAGCGGGGCGAAACCCCCCCCGGCGACGAGAGCACGGCATCCGCGGAGAAGCCGCTCCCCCCCCGCCCGCCCGGGACCCGCGCCGCGGTCCTCGCCGCCCTCGCCCCGCGCGAGGCGATCGACATCGCCCTCTACGGCCGCTTCCTCGCGGAGATCGCCGATTCCCCCAACGTCGACGGCGCCGTCCAGAGCAGCCACGCCTTCACCGTCCACGAGGCCGAGCAGGTCGACGACTTCTACGCCGCCGCCGACGACGCCAAGCTCGACCGCAAGAGGAACGCCCTCAAGGCCCCGACCGCCCTGGACTTCCTCGACGCGGCCGACGACTCCGGGGCCGGCATGACCGGCTACCAGTCCCTGATCTCCGGCACTTTCTACCGGCACGCCGTGCTCGACCGCGTCCGGCTGCGCAGGAACCTCCAGGCCGCCGGGATGACCGTAGAGGAGGCCGAGGACGCCTCCGCCGCGGCCGAGGAGGAGTTCGTCAACGCCTTCGTCGACGCCTTCCCCGAGGCGAAGCGCAACTCCACCGCCTCCACCGGTTCGCTGCCCGCCCTCGTGCTCGCCTTCGAGGGCGACCGTCCGTACAGCTACGCCGCCGCCTTCCAGCGGCCCGTCGACGAGAACCCGGAGGGCAGGGGCGGCGAGGGCCCGGCCGGACCCGCCGCGGTGCGGCGGCTGCTGGCCCACCACGTCTTCGTCAGCGGCCGCCGCGAGGACATCAGGGCCGGGCGCCTCCTCACGTACGACCCCCAGATCGACGGCCTGCTCGCCGGGCTGCCGGAGCTCGGCGCGACCCCGGTGACATCGGTCGGGGGTCTGACACAGGACGTGCCGCCGGAGGACCCGACGGAGGACCCGACGGAGGAGCTGACGGGGGAGCACACAGGGGAGCTGACGGGGGAGGGGCTTCCGACATGACGCACGTCCTCCTCGTCCGCCTCGCCGCCCCCCTCCAGTCCTGGGGAGCGGTCTCCCGCTTCTCGCGCCGCGACACCCACAGCCGGCCCACCAAGTCGGCCGTCATCGGCCTGTGCGCCGCGGCCCTCGGCCGCGACCGCACCGACCCCGTGGACGACCTGGCCGAACTCGTCTTCGGCGTCCGCGCCGACCATCCGGGGACCCCCGTACGGGACTACCACTCCGTCGGCGCCGGCCGGTATCCGCTGCGCCCGCGCGACGTCATCACCGACCACCGGCGCGCGGCCGCCGTCTCCGCGAGCATGGAGGCGGCCACCGGCCCCGGCTTCGGCCACCACGAGCTGGCCGGCTGGTACGGGGCGCCCAAGAGGATCGCCGCCGATCCGGTCTCCGGGGCCCTGGTCTCCGCGGAGCTCGCCCGTTCGGCGCTGATCACCGAGCGCTGGTACCTGTCGGACGCCGCCTTCGTCGCCGGTCTCCAGCACGAGGACCGGAGCCTCCTCGCGGAGCTCGCCCAAGCCCTGGAGCACCCGAAGCAACTGCTGTGGCTGGGCCGCAAGTCCTGCCCGCCCTCGGGCACCCTGGCCGCCGGCATCCTCCCGGGCACCCTCGCCGAGGCCTTCGCCGCCAAGCGGCTCCTGCCCGGCCCGGGTGCGGACCCGGACCCGGAACCGCGGCGGCGCCCCTGGGCGTGGCTCGAGTCCCCCGCCGGAGCTCCCGGGTCTTCCCCCGTCAACGACCAGCCGGTCAGCTTCGACCCCGCGCGGCGGGTCCACTCCATGCGCTGGGAGACCCGTACGCGCGTCACCATCGCCCCGACCGCCACCGAATGGGACATCATCCCTTGAACACCACACGCGTCACGGCGGCCCGCTTCGTCGCCACCCACTCCGTCCTGACCCTGGACGCCACCCACCCCTACGTCGCCAAGTCCCTCGTCGACGCGCAGGAGATGCACCGCACCGTCATGAGCGGATTCCGCGGCTGGGTCGAGGACGGCGACCCCGACGCCCGCTCCCAGATGGGCGTCCTGTCCACGTGGTCGGTGGACCTCAAGGCGGCGGCCCTCGTCCTGGTCGTGCAGTCCCGCGTGCCGGGCGACTGGAGCCGCGTCCCGCGCGCCGCGCTCACCTCGGCGCCGCACACCCTCACGGTCGACCGCACCGTACGGGCCGGCGAAGTCCTCGGCTTCCGTACGGTCATCAACCCGACCCGCAGCAAGCCGTCGGGCCGGCCGGTCTCGGAGAAGGCCCGCGGCGCCAGGGTCCCGCACAGCAATCCGGAGCACGTGAAGAACTGGTTCCTGCGCCGCCTCCAGGCGGAGGGCGAACCCGCCACGGCAGAAGGCGGCCTGGTCCGCATCGGCGCCACGGCCGACCCGGCGGCCCTCGGCGTCCGCATGCTGCCGACGGTCTCGAGCCCGGCCCCGCACAAGGGCTTGCGCATCGCCCGCGCGGAAATCCGCGGCTCCCTCACGGTCACCGACCCGAAAGCCCTGGTGGAAACCCTCTCCCAAGGCCTCGGCCACGCCCGCGCCTACAGCTGCGGCCTCATCCTGACCCGCTGAAATCGGGGCCCCGAGCACGAGACCTCGGCCTCCGGTGCCCGTGCCGGATGGTCACATCGTGTCCTCGGCGCGGGTGGCGATCCGGCCGGCCGCTTCGAGTCGGGACAGGCGGCCGTGCTCTCGGTCGGCCCAGCGCCGGACACGGTCGGGTTCCAGCGGGGCGCCGTGGCCGACGTGGAGTCGGGTGGGGTTGAGGGCAAGCATTTCGCGAAGGCTGGTGAGGTTCTGCCGCGGGTCGTCGTGGAAGGGGGGATTGGCCGGCTTGCCCGGGATGAGCCCCATGAAGGAGTTGGCCACCAGGTCGCCGGCGATGAGGTCTCCGTCGTCGGTGAGGACGGAGACCGATCCGGCCGTGTGGCCGGGGGTGGGCATGATGCGCGCTGCGATCCCGAAGTCCTCCAGGGGAGTCTCACCGCGGATCAGCACATCGGGTTCGAGGGGTTCGGCCCGCGCGTGCAGGTCTTTGCTCCGGTCCATGATGCGGCCCATCGGGCCGGTGGGCAGGTACGGTTCGCGAACCCGGCCGGTGCGGTACGGCCCGAGGTCCGCGACGTGGCCGGCGACGGGTGCGCCGGTGAGGCGGTGCAATGCGGCGGCGGACCCGAAGTGGTCTATGTGCCCGTGGGTGATGACGATCAGTGAGACCTCGCGGGGGTCCACTCCGTGCTCGGTGATCCGGTCGTAGATCTTCTGGCCGCTGCCGGGCGTCCCGGCGTCGACGATCACCGGACGTCGGCCCAGGAGCAGGTAGGCGTTGATGGCCGTGCGGCCCATGACAGGGATGGGAATGACCTTCGTGCGGGACATGGCGACGTCCTCCATGAGGTGACGGACTGACTGCCTGACTGACGGCTGCTGCCCGTGCGGGCACACCGGGGATCCGCCGGACTGCCGGCGGATCCCCGGTGTGCCCGCACGGGCAGCAGCCTTATTGGTGAGTCTACTGCTAGTATCAGCCATTGTCTGAGTTGTGCGGCGATCCCATCTGCCTTAGTCGCTGTGGTCTGTCATTTTTAGCTCGGGCCTTATGGCACGTTGTCGCTATTATTAGGCTCTTTCAGAAAATACGGGGTAAGTTGCTCTCATTCATATGATGTTTTTTTTTT